>NZ_ALIY01000187.1:0-8082 GCF_000283035.1 Actinomyces sp. ICM58 | reverse complement strand
GCCCTGGCCGCCGCCGACCAGGCCACGGAGGCCTGACGCCAGCGCTTTTCCTTCCGTTCCCCTCGCCCGGGCATCGCGCCCGCGCGGGGGGAACGCGCGTATCCGCCCCTCGCCCGCATTCCGTAACGGCGTTCACATCATCGCCCGCCGCGAGCGCATTTCCGCGCCCCAGCACGCCTGAGCGGCGTTCCCCTTTCTCCGCTGTGCGCGCAAAACACGGTCCAAGGTGAGGTCAAGGCCCGTCTTTAGCTATGATGGTCCCACGAAACATTTTGAACACCCAGGGAACCGCTTCACGCGGACCCGAACGACGCGGAGGGGGTCGACGCCATGGGGCGCGGCCGTCAAAAGGCTAAGCAGATGAAAGTCGCTCGGAAGCTGAAGTACTTCAGCCCCGACACCGACCTACACGCACTCCAGCGAGAGCTGGCGGATGAGGACTCGTACACGGCGAATGACGCGGTGGACGAGCCCGAAGAGGACGATGCAATCGACGACGACCTCTACTCGAAATACGCCGACTTCGCCGAGATGCCCGCAGAAGACGACGACATCGATCCGAAGCAGCTCGATGAGTCCTTCTGGACGGGCAGTTCCTCCACCAAGTAACGGCTCAGCCACACGGCGGACCGGCCACCGGTCCGCCGCTTTGGCGTACCCACACCGCTATTTCTGACGCGCGCACGCGAGAGGGGGTCGGGGCCCGCAGGCCTCGACCCCTTCTCGTACAGTCAGTAGACGCCAGGCGCGCCCGCTCAGCCCACGCGGTACTCACCGTGCAGCAGCACGGCGCCCGCTTGAACGCCCTTCGTGCCGGAGATGAGGCGCACGCCGGAGGAATCAGCGCCCAGGTCAGCGACCGACCCGAAGCCGGCCACGGTACCGTCGGCGCCAGCCGACGTGACGGAGCCCAGGACCCACGCGGCCACCCCGGCCTCGTTGATGGCGGCCAGGACCTCGGAGGCGACGGACTCGGAGACGACGGCGACCATGCCGACACCCAGGTTCAGGGAGTCCTCCATGCCGACCCAGGTGACGTCGCCGCCGCGGCGCACCCAGTCGAACACGGCGGGCACGGTCCACGTGGAGCGGTCCACGGTGGCGACGGCGCCAACGGGCAGGACGCGCGACAGGTTCGCGGCCAGGCCGCCGCCGGTCACGTGCGAGTAGGCGTGAATCCCCTCGACACCGAAGCGCTCGACCAGGTCCAGGCACAGGCGCGTGTACAGGCGCGTGGGCTCCAGGAGCTCCTCGCCGAGGGTGCGGCCGAACTCAGCCACGTGGGACTCCAGCGAGGCGCCGACGCGGGAGACGACGGAGCGCACCAGCGAGTAGCCGTTGGAATGCAGGCCCGAGGACGCCATGGCGATGACGACGTCGCCGCCCGTCACGCGCTCGGGCCCCAGCAGCTTGGAGGCGTCCACGACGCCGGTCGCCGCGCCCGCAATGTCGTAGTCGTCGGGCTCCATGACGCCCGGATGCTCGGCGGTCTCGCCGCCGATCAGGGGCGTGCCCGTGGCCTCGCAGGCCCGCGCGATGCCGGTGACGATGGAGGCGATGCGCTCGGGGACGACGTGCCCGCAGGCGATGTAGTCGGTCATGAGGACCGGGCGCGCGCCGATCACGACGATGTCGTCGACGACCATGCCCACCAGGTCCTGGCCGATCGTGTCGTGCACGTCCATGGCCTGCGCGATCGCGATCTTCGTGCCCACGCCGTCCGTGGAGGTCGCGAGGAGCGGCCTCTCCATGCCCAGCAGCGCCGACGCGTCAACCATGCCGGCGAATCCGCCGGTCGCGCCCAGGACGGTCGAGTCGTGGGTGGCGGCGACGGCGCTCTTCATCAGCTCGACGGCGCGGTCGCCCGCCGCCGTGTCGACGCCAGCGGTCGCGTAGTCCAGGGGGGTATCGGTCATGGGTGGTGCCTTTCGCAGGTGGCGCTCGACGAGGCCGGGTCTGGGTGATCGGAGAAGGGGAAACGCCCGCGGCGCAGGGGGTGCGTCGCGGGCGTGGGGGGTTAGCAGGGGGTGGCGTCGGGGGTGCCGGGCACGGGCGTCCCGGCGGGGATCGTCTCGGGGTATTCGCCGGTGAAGCAGCCCAGGCACAGGGAGTTACCCTGCCCGGTGGCCGCGACCATCCCGTCGATTGACAGGTAGGCCAGCGAGTCCGCCCCGAGGTGCGCGCGCACCTGCTCGACGTCCATGGAAGAGGCGATGAGCTCGGCGCGCGTCGGGAAGTCGATGCCGAAGAAGCACGGCCACAGCACTGGCGGGGATGAGATGCGGATGTGCACCTCGGCGGCCCCGGCCTCGCGCAGCATCTTGACGAGCGCGCGCTGCGTGTTACCGCGCACGATGGAGTCGTCGATGACGATGAGGCGCTTTCCTTCGATGACCTCGCGCAGGGGGTTGAGCTTGAGGCGGATACCGAGCTGGCGCAGGGACTGCGTGGGTTCGATGAAGGTGCGTCCAACGTAGGCGTTCTTGACGAGGCCCTGCGCGAAGGGGATGCCGGCCTCCTGCGCGTAGCCGATGGCGGCGGGCGTGCCCGAGTCGGGGGTCGGCATCACCAGGTCGGCGTTGATGGGGTTTTCCCGCGCGAGAGCGGCCCCCATCTCGTGGCGCGCGGCCACGATGCGGCGCCCGCCGATCGTCGTGTCGGGGCGCGCCAGGTACACGTACTCGAAAACGCAGGTGTTGGCGCGGCGCACGGCGAATCGGCGCGAATGCACGCCCGAGGCGTCGATCGAGATGAGCTCGCCGGGTTCGACCTCGCGCACGACGGTCGCGCCGCACAGGTCGAGGGCGGCGGTCTCGGAGGCGACGACCCAGCCGGAAGCCAGGCGCCCGAGCACGAGCGGGCGGTAGCCGTGCGGGTCGCGCGCCGCGTACAGCGTGTTCTCGTCCATGAAGACCAGGGAGAACGCGCCCTTGATGCGCGGAAGCACCTTCAGGGCGGCGCCGACGAGGGGAGCGGGCTCGGGATCGGTGACCGACGAGGCCGGGGCGGCCTCGTGCCGGTCCGCGTCACCGGGCGTGACGGCGGGGCTCGCGATGAAGGGGGCGGGCCCGGGGATCCGGTCGGCCATGCCGAGGAGGGCGGTTACGATGGAGGTGTCAGTGGAGGCTCCGCGCTCAAAATCCTCGCCGTCGTCGGCGATGTCTGCGGCCAGCTCGCGCAGCTCCGTGGTGTTCGTCAGGTTGCCGTTGTGGGCCAGGGCGAGCGTGCCCGTGGGGGTGGGGCCCAGCGTCGGCTGGGCGTTACGCCACACGTCCGCGCCGGTCGTCGCATAGCGCACGTGCCCGAGGGCGATGTGACCACGCAGGCCCTGGAGGGACTGCTCAGAGAACACCTTGGAGACCAGGCCCTGGTCCTTATAGACGAGGATCTGCTTGCCATTCGAAGTGGCGATACCAGCGCTCTGCTGACCTCGGTGCTGCAAGGCATAGAGGGAGAAGTAGGTCAGGCGGGAAACGTCCTCGCCCGGGGCCCATACCCCGAAGACGCCGCAGTGATCGTGCGGGTGATCGTCTCCGAAGAGTTCCTGATCGGACAGTGTCATGTCTGGCTGCGAGACGGGAAGCACTCTCTCACTCTGGCATACTTTTCCGCCGTTGGTGGCGCGTATCCACGTTGTGATGAGCACATCTGCACCGCTGAGGAGGGGACATCGGCGCGTAATTGCGCACGCTTTGCCGCCGGATTCGGTCGCCTCGTGGCCGAGATGACACAATAGAGTGCAGCAATCTTGAGGAGGAAACGTGGCCAATCCGACGCTGAGCGCCATCATGTGGGGACTCGCCCTGCTGGTGAGCGCCTTGGCCATCCTGTCGTTCGCGCGAGGCCTGACCCACATGTGGCGCACGGTCTCGGCGGGCACGCCCGACCCGGGGCGCCTGAGCCCCGTCGGCAAGCGCCTCTGGGGCGTCGTCTCCGCGGCCCTCACCCACCGCGAATTCAAGGGGCGCCCCTGGATCAAGGCGGCCCATTGGCTCGTCATGGTGTCCTTCCCGATCCTCTTCCTCACGCTGGTCACGGGCTACGCGCAGCTGCGCGTCCAGACCTTCACGCTGCCCCTCCTCGGCCACTTCGCGCCGTGGGAGTGGCTCACCGAGGTCTTCGCGTGGGGCGGCCTGGCGGGCATCATCGGCCTCATGATCGTGCGCCAGCGCGCCGGGCACGGAACGGCCGCCGAGGCAGCCCTCTCCAACGACGACCCC
Organism: Actinomyces sp. ICM58; assembly: GCF_000283035.1. NCBI lineage: Bacteria > Bacillati > Actinomycetota > Actinomycetes > Actinomycetales > Actinomycetaceae > Actinomyces > Actinomyces sp. ICM58. Next base: position 3,862 of record NZ_ALIY01000187.1, on the reverse strand, counting down.
GACGGCGCAGCCGCCGCGGCTGACCCCGAAGGTACCCCGCCCTCGTCCCTGACCCGTCCCCACCCGCGCGACTCTTCCCCGCGCGGCCTCGCCTCCCGGTTCCTGGGCTCGACCCGCTGGCAGGCGCTCTTCGTCGAGTGGGTCATCCTCATCGTGTGCGCGTGCGTCGTGGCCCTGCGCGGCCTCGAATACGCGCTCTTCAGCGTCACTCCCGGCCTCGAAGCCCACGCGAGCGCGCTGCACTTCCCCCTCACCGCCTGGCTCGGCGCGCTCTTCGCGGCGGCCGCCTCCTCCTCGGCCACCGCGCTGGCCAACGCGATTGTCCTGGTCAGCGCCCTCAAGGTCATCACCTCCATGACCTGGCTGACGGTCGTCGGCATCCAGACCGGCATGGGCGTCGCCTGGCACCGCTTCGTCGCAATCCTCAACCTGTACACGCGCCGCAACGCGGACGGCACGAAGTCCCTGGGACCGGCCGACCACATGCTCATCGATGGAAAGCCGGTCACCAGCGAGGACGACTTCGACGACGTCCCCGAAGACACGGTCCTCGGCGTGGGCACAATCGACGACTTCTCGTGGAAGGCCCGCCTGGACCTGTACGCCTGCACCGAATGCGGCCGCTGCCAGGAGCTGTGCCCCGCGTGGAACACCCAGAAGCCCCTCTCCCCTAAGCTCCTCATCATGGGCCTGCGCGACCACATGGAGTCCGCCTCCAACGTGCAGATCGTCGAGCAGGAGGAGGGCCACCAGAAGCTGGAAGACGGCGAGGTCCTCCTCGACAAGGGCGTGCCTGCCTCGCCGCACTCCTTCGACCTGGTCTCCGCCCTGTCCCTGTCGGGCGCGACCGGCCCCGAAGGCGTCTGTGCGGTCACCGCTCCCCTGGTCCCCGAGGTCGTCTCCGAAGAGGTCCTGTGGGACTGCACGAACTGCGGCGCCTGCGTCGAACAGTGCCCCGTCGACATCGAGCACATCGACCACATTCTCGACCTGCGCCGCCACCAGGTCCTCATGGAGGGCGCGTTCCCCCGCGAGCTGGGGCGCGCCTTCCGCGGCATGGAATCCAAGGCGAACCCCTACAACCAGGCGGCCCGCAAGCGCATGGACTGGGCGAAGAAACTCGACTTCGACATCCCCGTCGTCGGCGAGGACATCGAGGACGCCTCCGAGGTCGACTACCTGTTCTGGGTGGGCTGCGCGGGCGCCTACGACGACACCGCGAAGAAGACCAGCGCCGCCGTCGCCGAGCTGCTGCACACCGCTGGCGTGTCCTTCGCGGTCCTCGGCTCGGGCGAGTCCTGCACGGGCGACCCGGCCCGCCGCGCCGGCAACGAGGCGCTCTTCCAGATGCTGGCCGCCCAGGCGATTGACACGCTCACAGAAGCCAAGCCCCAGAAGATCGTCGTCTCCTGCGCTCACTGCTTCAACACGATCGCCGGCGAGTACCCGGAGCTGGGCGGTTCCTTCGACGTCGTCCACCACACGCAGCTCCTCAACCGCCTGGTGCGCGACGGCCTGCTCACGCCGGTGGCCCCCGCGTCCGCTGCCTCCACTGCCTCCACTGCCCCCACGGGCGAGGACACCACGGGCGAGGCCGGAGCCGGGGCCACGGACGGCGTGCCCCAGGCCGGTGCACCCCTGAAGGTCACCTACCACGACGCGTGCTTCCTGGGCCGCCACAACCGCGTCTACGAGCCGCCACGCGAGCTCGTCGGCTCCCTGCCGAACGTGGAGCTCGTCGAAATGCCGCGCAACCGCGACCGCGCGATGTGCTGCGGCGCAGGCGGCGCGCACGCCTGGTTCGAGGAGACCCGCGGGACCCGCATCGCAGACGCCCGCATCGTCGAGGCCGCGTCCACGGGCGCGGACGTCGTCGCGACGGCCTGCCCCTTCTGCTCCCAGATGCTCGGCTCCGCCTCGGGCACGTCTGCCGGCTTCGTCTCCTCCGACGCCACCGACCCAGGCTCCGCGAGCGCCGACGCCACCACGGCCTCGCCCGGCGGCAAGCTCCCGGAGGTCCGGGACGTGGCCGTCATGCTGCTGGAGGCCGTCAAGCGCGGGCAGTAACGCACGCGCACGGCCCGCACCCCACAGTGTGCGCCGCACGTAAATCCCACAGACAAGAGGGCGGCCCCGCGGGAGAACCTGCGGGGCCGCCCTGTAACGTTTGAAAGGATCAGTCCTCGACACCAACGATGACGTTGGAGGCCTTGATGACGGCGACGGCCTTGGAGCCGACGGTTAGGCCGAGCTCCTCGATGGCGGCGTTCGTGATCGACGAGGAGATGACCAGGCCGGGGGCGACCTCGATCTTGACGATGCCGTTCACGGCGCCCTGAGAGACCTCAACGACGGTGCCGGGGAGCTGGTTGCGTGCAGAGAGCTTCATGGTATGCCCTTTCCTTCGTATGGATGTGACAACAGGGCCACACTAGCGGGTGACGCGCGCTTCTTCTACGGGTGGCCTATTCTCCCTCTTCAGAGGAGATTTCCTCGAGGCCGACGAGGAAGCCGTCCTCGTCGATGACGTTGCCGCCTACGAGGGTCGCGATCATGCCGGCCGCCTTCTCCACATCCTGCGTGGAACGCAGGCGCTCGAGGCGCGCGGTGCGGCTCATCGTGCCCGCTCCGGGCGTCGGCGCCGTCCCAGGCAGCCAGCGCACCTGGTACTCGATGATGGCCCCGGCCGTCCACGGCTCCCAGCGCAGCACGCGCGGGGGCGTGGGAACCGCGTGGACCTCGATCATCATGTCCGAACGGTTGCCGATCGGGCTCATCAGCGCATAACCGTCAACGACCTGCGGCTTATCGCGCTGGGCTTCGAGCTCCTCGCGAGCCTTGGCGATCTTCGAGGCGATATCCTCGCGGACCGGCCCCAGCTCGGCCTTGAGCTTCTCGATGTGGGCGGCCTGCGCGGGGCTCAGTGCCGGGGCCTTCGGGGCCTCGGGAACGATGTCGCGCGCGTCCTTCATCTGCTCGAAACCGGCTCGTTCACGCATGGCCTGCAGCAGGTCCTCGGGGTTGATCCAGCGCGGCGAATACACCGTCAGGTTGACCGCCGAGTCCGCGTCGGGGACCATCACGTAGCCGCTACCCGCGATGCGCATGCCGCCCGCCAGTCGGCGCGCCATGCGGTTGAGGGCCTCGAGCACGCGGTACTCCAACCCGATGGGCATACCCTCGGGGAAGGCCTTCGCCCACTCCCCCATTACCGCGTTGGCCTGCTGCTTGGCGCGAGCCACCGGGCACCGCAGGATCCACGCGTTGGTCAGCGTCGACGGGGTTCCGAGGTCGGCGCGGGTCGGCTGATCCAGCGACCACGGGCCCACGAGTTCAGCCTCTGAGGACAGGCGCAGGCGCCCCGGGGCGATCCAGCCGGCCTCGTCCCACATGGAGATCGCGAGGGCCTCCAACTCGGCCGGGTCCACCGCCTCCGACACGAGGAACAGGTGGTGTTCCCTGGCCTCGTTCAGGTCGATGACGCCAGCCGGCTCACTCACCTCGATCGCGGCCGCAATCGGGACGGCGGCCTCGGCGCTGGTGATCTCGCCGTCGGCCGCGACCTGGAAGGCGGTGTCTGTCGTCGTCATCCCACCCAGCGACACGTTCGTCTGCGTGAGCGGATTCCCGGTCGTCGCGGCGGTGAGCATCGGGTCCGCGAAGCTGTGGTGCGCGCTCGCCATGCGTTCCTTGAGGGAGCGCCTCACCGGCGAGGCCTGGGGAGCCTCGTCCCTGTTGGTGACCTGGTCTGCGCGCGGGGTCATGCCCGGCAGCGCGACGCCCGTAATGACTCCGGTACGCACCGCCGAGGAGGACTGGTCCCCCGTGCTCTCCTGCGCGGGGCGCTCCGACCGTGCCGGCG
>NZ_ALIY01000186.1:0-6638 GCF_000283035.1 Actinomyces sp. ICM58 | reverse complement strand
CCCGAGGCAGCCCGTCCCGCGCAGCTTTCCGCGGCATTTCAGGCATTCGTCCGAAATGGCTCCCAACCCCTACATCTAGGGGCGCTTATCTGCCAACGACCCCTAGATGCGGGGGTGCGACACGCCCAAACCCCTCCACTAAACTGTGATGCGCAATACAATTCACCTGGTTGAACAATGGTTATGCACAGGGTGGTGACGACGCTGTCCACAGTGTTCACAGGGGTGTTAGGGCCCTCGTGGACATGATGAACAGGTTGTAGGGTTAGCGATAAACCCACGTGTTTGCGCGCATTCGCGCATGTCCCCTCGTCGGCCTCGACAAACCTGTGAGAGAGGAGGGTGATCCTGACCGCTCGCTCCGTCCACAGGGTGTCCACCCCTGCCCTCCACAAGGGCGGCGCACACAACATCTAGGGGTCGCTTGCGCAGGTGCCCCCAAGGTGTAGTGTTGTCGTGTTCGCGGCGAACGAGCCGCAAGAAAGCCCGCAAGGTAAGAAAACGTCCGGCCTCGAGCCGCAAGGAGACACGAACATGTCGATCACCGTCTACTCTAAGCCCCGCTGCCCCCAGTGCGACGCGACCTACCGCGCCCTCGACAAGCAGGGCGTCTCCTACGAGAAGATCGATGTCACCCAGGACGCGGAATCCCTCGCCTTCATCAAGGGCCTCGGCTACCAGCAGGCCCCCGTCGTCGTCGCGGGTGAGGACCACTGGTCCGGCTTCCGCCCCGACCGCATCAAGGCCGTCGCCGCCGCAGCCCCCCTGGCGCTGCAGGCCTGAGCCGCGCCGACGAGTCCCGGCCGCGAGGCCGGGGCTTTCGCGTATCTGGGCGGGGACGAGGCCGGGGTAACCCGCGCGCACGCGGGGCACTCGTGCGCGCGGCAGTGTGGGAGTGATAAGCCTCTGACCGGGGCCAATGCCAATGTGCTGCGGGTAGCACGCCCGCCGGGAAACGGCGAGCTCACCCGGCCTGGAGGGGCGTCGACCATCCCACACGGGGACACGCCTCCCACGCGCGCCCGCCCGGGCCTCGTGAGTGAGACACTAGAAGCTCACCGTCCCGACAAGTCGGAAGGAACACTATGGGCATCGTCGTCTACTTCTCGTCGGCGACGGGCAACACCCGCCGTTTCGTGGAAAAACTGGGAGTCCCGGCTGCGCGCATCCCGTTGCGTCCCAAGGATGAGCCCCTGCGCGTGACCGATGAGTATGTGCTCGTTGTGCCCACCTACGGCGGCGGAAATATTAAGGGCGCTGTCCCTAAGCAGGTCATCAAGTTCCTCAACGACCCCGACAACCGGGCCCTGTGCAGGGGCGTGATCTCGTCGGGAAACACTAACTTCGGCAAGGCCTACTGCATCGCGGGCGACATCATCGCGGCCAAGCTGGGGGTTCCCCACATGTATAAGTTCGAGCTCCTCGGCACGCCTGAGGATGTCTCCAGAGTTCGCGAAGGACTGGAACAGTTTTGGCAGAAAACTACACCGACACAGGCGTAGAGGACGCTCCCTCCCCGGAGCTGGACTACCACGCGCTGAACGCGCAGCTCAACCTGTACGACGCGGACGGACGCATCCAGTTCGACGCGGACCGTAAGGCCGCTCGCCAGTACTTCCTGCAGCACGTCAACCAGAACACGGTGTTCTTCCACGACCTGGAGGAGAAGCTGAAGTACCTGGTGGACGAGGGCTACTACGAGAAGCACGTCCTGGATCAGTACGACTTTGCGGACATCAAGGAGCTGTACAAGCAGGCTTACGCACACAAGTTCCGCTTCCCGACGTTCCTGGGCGCGTTCAAGTACTACACGTCGTACACGCTCAAGACCTTCGATGGTAAGCGCTACTTGGAGCGCTTCGAGGATCGCGTGGCCATGGTGTCCCTGTACCTGGCGCGCGGCGACATTGAGCTGGCCCGCGCCTTCGTCGATGAGATCATGAGCGGCCGCTTCCAGCCGGCCACCCCGACTTTCCTGAACGCGGGTAAGGCGGCGCGCGGCGAGCTGGTCTCCTGCTTCCTGCTGCGCATCGAGGACAACATGGAGTCGATTGCGCGCGGCATCAACTCGGCGCTGCAGCTGTCGAAGCGCGGCGGCGGCGTCGCCCTGCAGCTGACGAACCTGCGTGAGTCGGGCGCCCCGATCAAGAAGATCCAGAACCAGTCCAGCGGCGTCGTGCCCGTCATGAAGCTGCTCGAAGACTCCTTCTCCTACGCGAACCAGCTGGGCGCGCGTCAGGGTGCGGGCGCCGTGTACTTGCATGCGCACCACCCGGACATCATGCAGTTCCTGGACACTAAGCGCGAGAACGCGGACGAGAAGATCCGTATCAAGACGCTGTCCCTGGGCGTCGTCATCCCGGACATCACGTTCGAGCTGGCCCGCAAGAACGAGGACATGTACCTGTTCAGCCCCTACGACGTGGAGCGCGTGTACGGCGTGCCCTTCTCCGAGATCTCGGTGACGGAGAAGTACCACGAGATGGTGGACGATGGTCGCATCCACAAGCGCAAGATCAACGCGCGTCGCTTCTTCCAGACGATCGCGGAGATCCAGTTCGAGTCCGGCTACCCCTACATCGTCTTCGAGGACACGGTGAACAAGGCGAACCCGATCAAGGGCCGTATCACCATGTCGAACCTGTGCTCGGAGATCCTGCAGGTGTCCGAGGCCTCGACCTACAACGACGACCTGTCGTACTCGCACGTCGGCAAGGACATCTCCTGCAACCTGGGTTCGCTCAATATCGCGAAGACCATGGATTCCCCGGACTTCTCGAAGACGATCGAGATGGCGATCCGCGGCCTGACGGCCGTATCGGATCTGTCGGACATCGGTTCGGTGCCGTCGATTGCCCGCGGCAACGCGATGAGCCACGCGATCGGCCTGGGCCAGATGAACCTGCACGGGTACCTGGCGCGAGAGCACGTGCACTACGGGTCCGAGGAAGCGCTGGACTTCACGAACATGTACTTCATGACGGTCCTGTTCGAGGCCATCAAGGCCTCGTGCACGATCGCGCGCGAGCGCGGCGAGCGCTTCGAGGGCTTCGAGGACTCGAAGTACGCGTCCGGCGAGTTCTTCCGCAAGTACATTGACGAGGAGTGGGCACCCACCACGGACAAGTGCCGCGAGCTGCTCGCCGCCTCGTCGATCAAGGTCCCGACCCAGGCGGACTGGGAGGCCCTGGCGGGCGACGTCGCGAAGTACGGCATGTACAACCAGAACCTGCAGGCGGTCCCGCCGACGGGCTCTATCTCGTACATCAACAACTCGACGTCGTCGATCCACCCGATCGTCTCCCGCATCGAGATCCGCAAGGAAGGCAAGATCGGCCGCGTCTACTACCCGGCGCCGTACATGACGAACGAGAACCTTCAGTACTACCAGGACGCTTACGAGATCGGCCCCGAGAAGATTATCGACACCTACGCGGTGGCGACCCAGCACGTCGATCAGGGCTTGTCGCTCACGCTGTTCTATCCGGACACGGTGACGACGCGTGACCTGAACAAGTCCTACATTTACGCGTGGAGGAAGGGCGTTAAGACCCTGTACTACATGCGCCTGCGTCAGATGGCCCTGGAGGGCACGGCGGTTGAGGGCTGCGTGTCCTGCATGCTGTGACGTGGCACCCGTTTGTCGGGTGGTGCGGGGGTCGGGAAGCCGGCCCCCGCACCGTTTTGTGCGCACGGGACGAGGCCGGGGCGCGTTGAGGCGAGGCCGGGGTGGCGCGCGGGACGAGGCCGGGGCGCGTTGAGGCGGTGGCAGAAAAGTTGGGCGCGGAAACCGTTCGGCATTTTGGCGTCATGCTCGTATGATTGCGGGGAAACAATGCGTCAATTCTGACCGGAGTAAGCGATGAGTGATCCTACGAACCCCTACGGCGGGACCAGCCCGAGCACCGAGATCGTCTACGGCGCCCAGCCGACCTATGGCGGGCAGGGCGCCTACGGGACGCAGCCCGGATATGGCGCCGGGCAGGGCGCCTACGGGACGCAGCCCGGATATGGTGCCGGGCAGAACGCCTACGGCGGCGGACAAGCCGGTTACGGCGGGGGCCCCGCCTACGGTCCCCAGGCCTCGTACGGCCAACCCACATACGGCCAGGGCGTGTACATGCTCAACCCCGCTGTCGAGCGGCTCCGCTCGAACGCGACGATGGTGCGCATCATGGCGTTCTTCAGCTTCGTGACCCTGGGGCCGCTGCTGGCGATTCCCGCGTGGTTCTGGGGAGGGAGCCTCGTCAGCGAGGCTCAGTCCATGGGCGCCCCCGCAGACGTCATTGCGGATATCCGCGGTGCCCGATCGGCGGCCATGATCTGCTCGGTTATTGAGATCGTCGGTCTCGTCGTGTTCGTCGTGATCTTCTTTATCATCCCGTTCATCATTGCTCTCTTTGCGATTGGTGCAGGCTACTAGGCCCGCCCCTGACACTGATTGGATCTCGTCATGAGTCATGGATACAACCCTGCCGGGAACGTCTCCGGCGGCCAATGGCAGGCGGCTTACCAGCAGCAGGGGCAGGCGGCTCAGTCTGCCCAGCCGCAGGGAAGCCAACAGTACGTGGCCCCGCAGTCGGCGCCCGCCTCGGGCTACCAGGGCGCGGGCGGGTACCCGCAGGGCGGCCCTCAGCAGTACGCGCAGCCGCAGGGCAACCCCCAGCAGTACGCGGGCCAGCAGTACCCCCCGCCGCAGTCTGGCCAGCAGTACGGCGGTGCGCAGCACGCCCAGCCGCAGCAGTACGCGCAGCCGCAGCAACAGGGGCAGCAGTTCGTCCAGAGCGGGCAAGGTGGCGCGCCCCAGGTTGCCTCGCAGCAGTACGCGGGTGCGCAGTACGCCCAGCCGCAGCAGTACGCGGCTCCGCAGTCGGCGCCCGCCTCAGGCCAGGGCGCGGGCGGGTACCCGCAGGGCAACCCCCAGCAGTACGCGCAGCCGCAGGGCAACCCCCAGCAGTACGCGGGCCAGCAGTACCCCCCGCCGCAGTCTGGCCAGCAGTACGGCGGTGCGCAGTACGCCCAGCCGCAGCAGTACGCGGCTCCGCAGTCGGCGCCCTCGCAGCAGGCGAGCGCCCAACTGGCAAAAGACCCCCGAGCGGACGATTGGGTACGCCTCAAGGGCAGGGCGAACGTTGCCATCCTCAACAGCGCGCTCCGCTTCTTTGGGTTCCCGTTCCTCTCTCTGCTCATTGGGTTCGCGAGGGCGCACGACGTGTACGACGCCGCGAAGCAACTCGGCGCTCCTTCTGATGTCCTCCTGCGTGCAAGGATCGCGATGGGTACCGCGGCATTTTTCTTCTTCCTGCAGATCGCCATCCTCGTGGTCGTCGTCATCGGCGCAAACATGTGACGCGACCGCGTCGGAGGCGATGCCCGGAGTAATCCGTGCCTCGTTTCTTCGCTCGTGGTGAGCCGTGCGCTAGCATGGAGGCGCAAGAGCGACCCCTTCTTTTGGAGAAACAATGAGTGATCCCGTCAACCCCTTCACGCAGCAGGCCCCCGACACCGAGGCCCCTGCCGCGTCGGCGACGCCGGGTGCGGAGATCCCCGAGGCCTCGGCAACGCCGGGCGCAAACCAGCAAGCGTTCGGCCAGCAGCAGTACGGTCAGCAGGCATACGCTCAGCCGATGTACGCCGTGAACCCCGCGGTGGAGAAGATCCGCTCGAACGCTTCGACGGCGCGACTCCTGGCGATCCTCAGCTTCCTGTTCGGCGGACTCCTGCTGTCGGGTGGCATGTGGTTATGGGCGAACAACATGCTGCAGGAAGCCCAGATGCTCGGCGCCCCCATCGACGTCGTCGACCAGGCGCGCAGCGCCCAGTCGACCGCCAAGATCTGCTCGATCATCCACATCGTCTTCATCGTCGCAGGTCTTGTCATCGGCGTGATCTTTCTCGTCCTCGGCCTGATCGTCGCGGGTGCTGCCGGCCACTGACGCGCCGCCACGGTCGCGAGGCCCAGGTGTTTCCCGGGCCTCGGACCTGTTTTCTTGTCCGACTCGTGCGCTAGTATGAGTCGCGAATCCCTGCCCTATCATTTTGGAGCAACACATGAGTGATCCCGTCAACCCCTACGCGCAGCAGGCGCCGGCCGACCAGGCCCCCTTCGCGCAGCAGCCCGGCTACGGGCAGCAGCAGTCTTACGGAACTGGCGGAGCATACGGTCAGAGCGCATACGGCCAGTCCGCCGCCGGGTACGACCAGAGCGCCGGTCAGTACGGCTACGCCCAGGCCGGATACGCCCAGAACGGCTACGCCCAGGCCGGCTATGCCCAGGCCGGCCAGCCCCCCTACGGCGAGTCGGCCTACGGCCCCACCTACGGCCAGCCCGCCTACACGCCCCCCAACACCTACCAGTACGAGTCGATCCGTTCGAACTCGACGATCGTCATCATCCTGGCCGCGCTCAGCTTCTTTACCTTCGGACTCCTCATGTCGGTCCCCGCGTGGGTCTGGGGCCACATGCTGGTCACGAACGCCCAAACAAGCAATGCGCCCATGGACGTGCTCGACAAGGCGCGCATGGGCCGCCTGATCGCCATGATCATCTCCATCGTGCAGATCCTCGGCATGCTCTTGTTCATCGTGATTTTCATCGCTGGGCTCTACTCGCACTGAGGCATCCAACCCTCGTGGGG
>NZ_ALIY01000185.1:0-2392 GCF_000283035.1 Actinomyces sp. ICM58 | reverse complement strand
CCGCCGCTGAGGCCGCCCTGCGCGAGAAGGCCCAGCGCCAGGCTGCCGTCGTGTCCGCCCGCACTCACGCGGCCGACGACGACAGCGCCAGCATCGACGACGACAACATCGAAAACTCGCAGACGATCGGCCTGGCAGCGGTCCTGGAGATCCTCGGCGGACGCGTCATCGAAGAGAAGATGACCGAGGGAGGATACTGACATGTACGACGGCGCTCTGGCCGACCTCATCGACCAGTTCGGACAGCTGCCGGGTATCGGCCCGAAGTCCGCGCAGCGCATGGCGATGCACGTCCTGGATGCGGAGCCCGACGAGGTCGCGCGCCTCGTCGACGCGATCAACGCCGTGCGTGGGCGCGTGCGCCACTGCGACATCTGCGGCAACCTCACGGAAGAGGACGAATGCTCGATCTGCCGCGACGTGCGCCGCGACCCCAGCGCGATCTGCGTGGTCCAGGAGCCCAAGGACATTCAGGCGATCGAGGGCGCGCGCGTCTTTCGGGGGCGCTACCACGTGCTCGGCGGCGTCATCGACCCGATCCACGGGGTGGGGCCGGACCAGCTGAACATCGCCTCGCTCATGAGCCGCCTCGCGGATGGCACGGTCACCGAGGTCATCCTGGCGACCAACCCGAACGTCGAGGGCGAGGCGACGGCCGCGTACCTGGCGCGCATGCTCTCCACGATGGGGGTGGAAACCTCGCGCCTGGCCATGGGCCTGCCCATGGGCGGTGACCTGGAGTACGCGGACTCGGTAACGCTGGGTCGCGCGCTCGAGGGCCGCCGCCGCCTCTGAGCCTTCATCGACGAGGCCGTGGTTGCGCCGCGTTCGTACTGCTCGTTTTCCGGGTGGGGTGGCGTCGTCCCTGGGTGTTCGCGGGGACTAGTGGGTGCGTCGTCGGGACCAAGCGAGGGCTGTTGCTGCGATGATCATCAGGACTGTGATGGCGGCGCCGATGGCGATGAGGGGGCCGCGGTGTCCTGTGCTGCTGGTGGGGGTGGCCTCTGGTTGGGTGGTGGTGTTGGTTGGTTGTGCTTGAGGGGTGGGTGTGATGGTGTAGGGGTTGATGGGTGCGACGGGGTCAGTGAAGGGGCCGACGGTGCCCTGGTCGTCGTCGATGAAGGGTTGTTCGAGGGTTCCTTCGATGAGGGGGGCATCGGTGGTCGGGATGGTGGCCCCATGCTCGGTTTTCCATTCGCATTGTGTGCCGTGAATGTCGATGATGGGGGTGTCGACGGAGGCGCGGGAGGGCTCCGCGTTGCATTGGGCGTTGTTGATGTTCTTAAACGAGATGGAGAACTCGCTGAACTCGGCTTGTTCAAAGGACGCGGCGATCTGGTTGAGGTAGCTCATGGGTGCGCGGACTTGCAGGTGTCCGGCCTCGTCGAGGGAGTAGAAGGAGTGGCGAGCCTCGCCGATGTAGTACGCGTCGAGGTAACACGAACCGGTTGAGTACTCGGCTTCGGCGTAGTAGTCCTCCCCGCTTCCCGACCAGAATGTTTGCGCGAGGTCCTGGCATTCCTCCAGGGTGATTCTCTCGCCTCTGGACAGGCTGCCGAATGCAAGGTGCAGCTTGAACACGTCGTGGAATCCCCGTGTGGGGACGTCAAAGAGCCCGTATTGGACTCCTGCCCGCATGATGATTGCGTGGCCCGGGAGTATGCCGGGTGTGGGGGTTTGGGTGGGTGCGTCGGTGGGTGCGGGGAAGGGATCGTTGTGGGCGTGTGCGGGCAGGACGGTGCCGAGCAGACAGGCCGCCGCCGCCATCGCGCAGGCTGTCCAGCGGGTCAGTCGTCGCCTCAGTGTCGTGGTCATCGTGTTCTCGTGGTCTGTGGTGGTAATCGTTGCGTGAGCGTCAGTAGCGGTATTGGTCGGCCAGGCCCAGGATGTGGACGGTCGGGTCCTTGGAGGAGAGCAAGGCGGACTTCTGCGGAGAGACGTACACGGCGTCGATGCTCGCGATCTCCTCGTTCAGTGTCGCCTCCGCCGTGGTGTCGCCGTTCTTCAGGTTCGTGATGGCTTCCTGAACCTTGCCGGCGAACTTCCCCGCGTTATCTGCCATCGCGCGCAGCGCCGCGACTTCTTGTTCCAGGTAGGACTTGTAGACGCGGGCGAAGGCCTGGGGGCCTTCCTCGGTGCCCCACTTGCCTTCGTTCTGCAACTTGATGTTGCGTTCCAGGTCGTCGGCGGCGCTGTTGAGATTCGCGACGACGCAGTCGTCGCCCTCGATAAGGGCAGACACCCACTTCTGCCATTTATCGAGCGTCTAGGTTCTAGTGGTGGTTGCAACGGTTCTTGGTGAAGGAGTTTGTTGTGGCTGGTGTTGGTCGTGTTTTTCAGGGGGTTGAGTACCCCTCCCGTCGTGATGCGTGTCAGGCTCGGCATCGGGAGT
>NZ_ALIY01000184.1:0-1622 GCF_000283035.1 Actinomyces sp. ICM58 | reverse complement strand
CCCGGTCGTCTGCCCGCCCAGCCACCGCTCACCGGCCCACTCACCGGGGGGTTTTGCACCATTAGACGCACCGCTACGGCGTGTCGCCGGCGTGTCGCACCCCTAATGCTGCAATTCCCCCACTCACCCGGGCAGGAACGACTGCCGCACCGCCGTCAGCCCCGCCGTCGGCCCTGGCAGGCACATCCGACGCCCCACCCGCGCAGCGGCTCCACTCCCCGGCCACGGCCTCGGGCCAGTCAGCCGCCCGCCACCAACGGCGCAACCTTCGGGCAACACCCACTATTCAGTCAGAACGAAATCAGATCAACTCAGTTCGCTTAAACTGTCACAAACCGATCCTCAACACACTAGAATGCATACATGAGCCCAGAAGATGGGGGCATCGGAGCCCCCTACATCCTAGGAATTGTTGAACGTGCAATTATTCGAGTCCCTCGCTCGAGTCATCACGGTCTGACGAGGGTGCCGACGGCAGTGAAAATTGCGGGTAGGACCTACCTTGACCTGGCGAAGCTGCGAAACATCGGCGTCGAACACCTACCAGAGATCGTGCTCGCCGCACGCATGTATCACCTCGCGCACACGCACCGAGCTCTCATCGTTACCGGACAATGCGCGCTGTGGGCGCACGGCTATGTCAGCGATCCCGCGCTTCCGCCGATCACGGTTGCCTCGTCATCCACGGGCCACCCCATTGTGCTGCCCGCAGTAACAATCGGTACTCACACCTTCGCTCCAATGAGGGTAATGCCCCAGCATGCCCGTCGCCTCCCCGAGGCCATCGACGCGGGCGGACTCCTCATTGAGAGCCCTGAATCCGCACAGATTACTGCCGCCCGCACATCACGCAACCGTCGTGCCGCGTTCACGCAAATGTGCGTGAACGCCCACGCCTGCACACGTTTCGACAACTTCCACATGAAAGCGTCACGAGACAACGAGGACGCCTGGAAGTTCTTTCTTGAGCAAGAGCTGAAACAGCTGGGCAACCGGGCGCGGGGACGTTCGCAGGCGCAGTGGATCATCACCCACGCGGATGCCGGATGCGCCTCCCCCGGCGAGGCGCGGCTGCTCTACGAGCTGTGCGCTGCCGGACTCACCGGCGCCCGCACGCAAGTCGAGGTGTGGACCCATGGGCACCGCTACTTCATCGATTGCGCTTTCCTGGCTGAGCGCGTCGGCATCGAGTTCGACGGGCGCGCAAAATACGGAGACGACCCGGGCTCCATTCACGCTTCACTCGCCCGCGAGCGCGAGCGGCAGCGTCACCTCGAAGCGGAGGGATGGCACATCATCCGTGTCGGCTGGCACGACCTCGACCATCCAGCTCGGCTCATCGCCCAGATTCGCGCTGCGCTCGCTGCCCGAGTCGGGTGAGTCCACGGCTCACCAGCGACGGTCCGCCCGGCCACGCCCGGCCCGCCCGGCCACGCCCGGTCGTCTGCCCGCCCAGCCACCGCTCACCGGCCCACTCACCGGGGGTTTTGCACCATTAGACGCACCGCTACGGCGTGTCGCCGGCGTGTCGCACCCCTAATGCTGCAATTCCCCCCATTCGCCCGCGGCAACCACGGCCCACCGACCCCGCCGCTGGTGGCAACGTCGGCCCACACTCCACA
>NZ_ALIY01000183.1:0-4337 GCF_000283035.1 Actinomyces sp. ICM58 | reverse complement strand
GAGGCCGGGGCGGGGGCCGAGGCCGGGGCGGGGTGGGTGCTCTGGTACCACACGCCCACGCTGGTTGCCGCGCATGCGCCCGCAAGGAGAATCGCGAGGGGCACGTAGTGGAGGCGGTGCTTCCACGAGCCGGTGGGAACGCCCTCGTCGTAGGAGACGTCGCGCAGGCCGGACTCAGATTCCTTGAACTGACCGGACGACTTCTTCTCGCTCACTTGGTCTCCTCCTCGGCGTTGGCGGAAGCCTCCTCGGCCTCCATGACCGTCGCGATCCTGGTCGAGGACAGGGCCGGCGTGACGATGCGGCGGGCCACGGCCTCGTACATGGGACGGAAGTGCTCAATGAGTGTACCCATCCAGCCGGGCAGGTAGTTCTTCTGGCTCATGGCGGGTTTCTCGATGAGGTGCCACGACAGGTAGGCCAGGATGTGCACGGTGATGACGACCGTCAGGTGGTAGGCGAGCCAGCCGCGGTCCTGCAGGTGGAAGTATGCGGCAAAGGCCATGATCGGCCACGCGTAGATGTAGATGCCGTAGGACAGGTCGCCGTGCTTCTCCCAGTTCTGCAGGGGCAGGCGGATCGCCAGGTACATGAGGAAGTAGAGGAACCCGTACTGACCGACGATGTTCCAGCCGCCCGACGCGTAGGACAGGACGCCGAAAACCAGACCGCCCCACGCCAGGCGCGAATCCATGGGGATCTTGTCGCCGTAGAGGGTGAAGAGCATGCCGAACGCGAAGGGGCCCATGAACATGAGCATGAAGGGGTCACGCAGCAGGTAGTTGACGTTGGCGACCTGGCCCGCGCCCATCCATTGCAGGGCGTTGAGGGCGATGAGGACGAGGGCGAAGGCGCCGCCCACCTTACGGTTTGCGAGCGCACCGAAGAGGCCGAGGACCGCGACCAGGATGTATGCCTTGAACTCGTAGATGAGGGTCCACGCGGAGCCGTTCCAGTCGCGCGCACCGTGCAGGATGAAGTAGGGAAGGTTCTCGCCCATGCCCGCGATGTTGCGCTGTCCCAGGTTGAGGAACATGTTGTTCACGAAATAGGTGAGCGGGGACTCGGTGGCGGGGTGCAGGTAGCCGGAGATGTTGTGGAAGGTATGCCAGTAGGCGATCGGCGCCAGGACGCCGACCGTGAAGAGCAGGGCGGCCCAGAAAGCCGGGAAAATGCGCAGGACGCGGCGCCACATGTAGCGCCAGATCGTCGCGCGCCCCATGCGCGAGCGCGTGATCAGGAATCCCGAGAAAAAGAAGAAACCTGCGACGGCGACACCACCGATGGACTGTTCTTTCGAGATCTGCACGCCCAGGTCCTCGCCGCCGTAGAAACCGGCGATCGGTCCGGCGTGCGAGAAGATGACCATGAAAGCCATCAGCCAACGCAAAAACCCGATCGAGTTAGACCGCGAGTTGAATGCCTGCGCGACGGACTGGGGCGTGTGGGGGGCCGCAGCCCGAATCGTGGAGGCCAGACTCATCGCTTACCTTTCATTGATCGGATCGTATGGACGGCGCCGCGCACGACGCGGTAGGCGGGTTTGAGCGCGTTACCCAGGCCGGGGTTGCGCACCATGATGTTCGTCTTGACGGCGCCAAGCAGGTTGGGGACTCCTCCCGAACGCGCCTTGAGGTAGGGAACCTGGTCAATCGAGAAGGGAGGGAGCATGGAGGAGACGGCGGCCAGCTTGTATTCGAGGTAGCCGTAGTACACGCCCGCCCACTTCGGGGTCATGACGGGGCGCACGTAGTAGCCCCGCGACAGGACCGCGTAGGCCAGGAGACGCTCGATGACGTGGGCCAGGGAGCCGTCCTTGTAGCCTCCCTCTTCGGGGAAGTCCTCGGGGACGAGGCCGGCGCCGGTCAGCGGGGACAGGGCCTGCGGGCGGGCGATGAACATGGAGCCGTAGGGGGCCAGCGGCTGGTGGTCGTCGAAGGGGACGGTGATGCCGACCTTCTTGGCGAAGTCGCGGGCTGGCTGGCGGTTCGCGAACCATGCGTGGCCCATCGTCGGGTATCCCATGTGCGGCATGGGGGCGATCGCCATGCCCAGGCCCGGGTGGGCGGCGAACTCGGCGAGGATTCCGGCCACGTGGTCGGCGGAGGCCAGCAGGTTGTCGTAGAGGTGCTCCTTGAAGAGCTGGGCGGCGTTGTAGTCGTCCTGGACGGACTTCTTCGAGTGGATCTTCACGACGATGTCGTACTCGCCCGAGGTGAGCACGTCGCCACAGTCCACCAGGAAGGCGCCGATGTCGCGGCCGCGGTTGGAGGAGACGACGCGCACGTCGGCGTCCACGCCTCGTTCCTGGGCGCGCGCTTCGATGAGGGCCTTGTTCTCCTCGTTCGAGGTTGTGGCCACCAGGTGGTAGCCGGCGGGCAGGACGCTCAGGCGGTCGAGGATCTCGTCGGCCATGTCGGCGTAGAAGATGTGGGCGACGGCGACGACCTTGAGGGAGGCAGCCGCGTCCAGGGTGGCCTGGTCGGCGCGCGGCGGGATGACGGTGGTCAGGCCCGCGTTCGTCACGAGATCACGAGGACGCGAGGTGCGCGCCAGGTTCGTGAGGATCAGGTCGGTGTCGTAGCCGGCCCGGCCGACTAGCTCCAGCATGTCCGCGCCGATGATCGCGTGGCGGTCCAGGTACAGCGGGTCGTGGAAGAGATTGCGGCGCTTGAGGATCGGGCACCCGTCCGCGAGCAGTAGGGCCGCGTTATCGAAGACGGGGTTGGGCGAGGGGTAGTCCTCGCGCGGGTACGCCACGGCGTGGGTGTAGCCGAGCTTTCCGAAGTATTCCGTGAAACGCGACTCGTGCCACTGGATCGAGTCGTTGTAGGAGCGGATCGGGGGCATCTCGTCCCAGTACGTGCGGAAGTCCGGGGAGCTGAGCAGCGGGTTGCGCACCGCGATCCAGTGGGACTGGATGTGGCGGGGCATGCGGGAGGAGGCCAGGAAGGGGTGGGGGCGAATCTCGTCATGTTCGGTGATGCCCCAGAAGTCGATGGCCCCCGCCGCATCGATACGGTCGAAGAGATTCTTCCACGGGTGGATAGGGGCGAAGAAGGTGTAGTTGAAGAGGATCAGCTCGTCGAACTGGCCGAGGCGTTCCCATCCGAAGCGGGCGATGCCGTCGCGGTAGCCGCCCACGTCGAAGCCGGTGTTTTCCCGTTCGAACACCTCGGTCGCGCCCGTCAGGAGGCGCTCGCGCGCAGTGTCGTCCAGAGGAGAGTTGGACACGACGAGGATCTCGTCCAGGTACTCGCGCAGCGACGTCAGGCACGCAACGACATAGTCGTCGACGATGCCCTGGGGATCAAAGAACAGGAAGATACCGGCGCGCTTCACGATGTCACTCCCCCGCACCGTCGACGGCGGCGAGGATCTGGCGGATCTTCGTCGCGTCACCCCACACGCCCGGGGAGTCGTAGGGGCGATCCGGGAAGGCGCCGTACTCGAGGGTGATGTCCAGGTCGTTCTCGCGGATGTAGGCCTCGACGCGGTCGGCCAGGCTCATGGGTTCGCCGCTGCAAATGTTGATGATGCCGTCGACCTCGTCCTGGGAGACGGCGGCCGCGATCTGGTAGGCCAGTCCCTGAATGGAGATGAAGTCGTAGAGGTTCTTACCCGTGGTGAAGGGGAAGGTCTTCTTACCTTCCTGGGCGGCGGCCAGGAGCTTGGAGAAGATCGAGGAGCCGTGCGCGTCGTCGCCGACGATGTAGTAGCCGCGCAGCCACTGCATGGTCGCGCCGTGCTGGGCGGTGAGCAGCTGCGTGATCTGCCGCAGGGCGTTCTTGGAGATGCCGTACAGGGAGGCGGGGTTGCACGGAGAGTTCTCGTCGATGGGGCCTTCCCAGTAGCCGACCTCGTGCATCGAGCCCATGACGGCCAGGTGAGTGCACCCGCCCGCGAGGAGGTTCTCGATGAAACGGTAGTGGGCAGGCAGGTCCTCAATGTGCGCCGGCGAGTTGTGCACAAAGCCGTCGCGCCACGCCAGGTGCAGGACCACGTCGGGGCGTCCGAGCTGGTCGTAGATATCGGCGTCTCCGCTGAAAATCTGGGTGTCGATGCGGCGGGCCCGCTCGTCGACCCCGTCGAGACGGAAATCGACGACGCTGACGTCAAGGCCGCGCTCCAGCAGGGCGTGAACGATGTGGCGACCAATGTAGCCGCCGGCTCCGGTAACGAGGACAGTCTTCACCATGTGACTCAGTCTATCAAGGCATGGCCGCTGCGCAGCCCCGCCTCGCGTTGTGTGCCGCGACGCACCCGCCTGCCCCGGCCTCGCCGACGAGGCCGACGCCTAGGAGCGGGAGGCGGTGCGGTGGCGCAGGGCGCGAGGC
>NZ_ALIY01000182.1:0-15896 GCF_000283035.1 Actinomyces sp. ICM58 | reverse complement strand
GTGACGGACGTGGACCGGCTGGTGGAGGAGGCCTTCGCCTCGGCGTTCGCCGCGACCCGCCAGCAATTCGAGCACGTGTTCGGTGTGCTGTTCCCGGGCGGGGCGGGCGACCTGGTGCTCACAGACCCGGAGGACATGCTTGCCACCGGCATCGAGATCGAGGCGCGGCCGGCGGGCAAGAAGGTCAAGCGCCTCTCGCTCCTGTCCGGCGGCGAACGTTCCCTGGCCGCGATCGCCTTCCTGGTCGCGATCTTCAAGGCGCGGCCCTCCCCGTTCTACGTCATGGACGAGGTCGAGGCCGCCCTGGACGACGTGAACCTGACACGCCTGCTCGCGATCTTCAAGGAACTGCAGGAGACCTCACAGCTCATCGTGATCACGCACCAGAAGCGCACGATGGAGATCGCGGACGCCCTCTACGGCGTCACGATGCGCGACGGCGTCACGACGGTGGTCTCCCAGCGCTTCGCGGACTAGCTCAACTTTCCCATGGGTTCTACCTTGGGGTAGACGACGGCTGCATTGGTGCGTATTCTAGCGATATGGCAACACTCAACATCAAGGATGAACGCGTGCATGCGCTGGCGACAGAGCTGGCACGCCTACGTGGGACGACCGCGACAGGTGCTGTTCTCGACGCGCTGACCGTTGAGATGGAAAAGGAACGAGCCAATCACGCTATCGACTGGCAGGCCTTTGCTGATGTGCAGAGAAGGTGTCAAGGTGTTGATGACCCCTGGCTGACAGACGACGATATCTATGACAGTGCGGGGCAACCTCGATGATTGTCGACACTTCGGCATTGGTTGCGCTGATCAGGTCGGAGTCGAGAGCTGCCGACGTTATGAAGGCTTTGGATGAACATCCCCAGAGACTTATCGCTGCGCCCACAGTACTTGAGCTGTCTATTGTGATGGGGCAGGCACGAGCCTCAGAGATTGATTCGATCCTCGGCATCTTGGGGCTAACTATTGTCGAATGTGGTGTCGACGAACTGAGATGCGCCCGTGAGGGGCTGCGCAGATATGGCAGAGGAAGCGGCTCGCCCGCAAAACTGAATTTTGGTGACTGCTTAGTATACGGAGCTGCGAAAGCTGCTGGCCTTCCTTTGTTGTTCATCGGCGACGATTTTACTCATACAGATCTTCAGAGTGTTCTTGTGGACCCGTCTCCCCGTTTGTGACACGTGGGCGGAGACCGTGCGTTCTTCGCCCACGCCTTGTCAGGATCTGCTATAGGCCTGGATGCATATGTGTCGTGATTGGCCAGTGGCGACACGAATTATCGCTGTCATCTTGGATGTGCGCCCCATGCAAGACAGCGTCGATCCCTCCTGGCTCCTGAACATGGTTCTGGGGGCTCTTCGCATTTGAGGGTTGGGCTTAGGCTGAGGTAGCGTCGGCCTTCGGCCCATTCGTCGTTTCATATCTGACGGCCTGTTGGCGCTGAAGGCGCAAAGCAGTGCGGATCTCCTCAAAGCAGTGCCCAGGAGACCCGCACCGTCGCCGCCGCTTCTACGCGCATGGCGTAAGCCCCACACTCGGGCCAGTGACAGCGAGCTTGCACCCAACTAGACTCGGTCGGTATCCCGCCCACGGCCTCGCTGGAACTTGTCGAAACTGTGCGCGTTGAGCGCGGACGCTGCGGCCTGATCGTCCGCGCTGGAATCACTCGCTAACGAGGAGAGGGCCTGTTCCGTCTCCTGGCAGTACAGGCGCGAGTCCTGAAGGCGCTGGCGCGCAGCCTCACGAAACTCACCCAGCGCGGAGAAAATAGCCGGGGAAGAAAAAACCGCGTCGGCGGGAGGGGAGGGGACGGGATGAGCCTCGAGCGACGTGCGGATGTCGGCGATTCTCCCTTGCAGCGTCTTGATGCGCTCGGGGTCAACTCGATATGAACTCATGATTGCTCCGTGTCAAAAGGGGTGGGGGTCGGTCTGATCGATAGACACTCGGGGTCGGTGACCCAGCTGTAGCCGCACACCGGGTCGTGCCGGGGGTCCGAGGTGGGGTAACGGAGCGGTGCCAGTTCGAAGGTGGGATCGGGTTCGAAGCAGAACTGTGCCCATGATTCGCGCGGCCCCGTGACGTACCCGGACGGGTGGGCGGCCAGGAACGTGAAGGTCCCGACCCCAGGTTCGACCTGTGTGTCGCCGACGTGCAGGAGAGGCGGCAGAGGTTTGCCGGGGGCACCCCTGACACTGGCTGAGATCAGCGCGTGTTGGCGCCCGGCGGTGATCCCAATCTGGCGGGTGTCTGAGTAGACGAAGTCGTGGTCTGCGTTGGTGCCGAGCTCGATCCGGTCATGGCCGCCTCCCGTCGCGACGACGATGCCGCCTGGGCACGCCGCGTCGAGGTCCTCGATGCGGTCGCTCGCGTAGGTGATGCTCGCGTAGTCCAGTCCGACAAGGGCGCAGGCTGAGGCGAGAAGAGCGGCGACGACGTATCCGGCACGCACTTTCATGAGGACGATCCGATCGTGTAGGAGAGGAAGTGCTTCTTGAATTGCTCATAGGTCATGTAGAATTGCCCGCTCGTGTTGCCGGTGGAGTCCGCGCGCTTATTCAAACCCCACGGATTCGTGATGTAGACGCCGTTCTCGTCGGCTCCCGTGACCGCGTAGGCGTGGAAGCCGGAGATCCTGATTGTTTGTTCTTTTCCGTCGACCAAGACCGTCGCCTCGGATTCGAGAAACGTTTCGGCGGTGATGGGACGCTCGGCCGCGTAAGCCTGTTGAATGTTTGCGGGGGAGGTCATCACTGTGGGGGTTGGGACGTGGGCGTGCCCCGTTAGTGCATAGAGTGCCTGCGCGCTGAGCCCGGCCTGCGCCCCTCCCTTGTACCACTGGTTGATGCCGCCGGGGTAGCCCTGCGCGAAGGCGGATTCCAGGATCGAATCGATGCCCGGGGAGCCCTTGGATGTTCCCAGCGAATACACGTCGCTCACGAAGACGGTGTCGGTGCCGAAGGGATTGGGATCGCCCGGAGCAGCGGGGAGAGTCACGTAGAAGCCATCGACGCGTCCCGCGGAGTTGCGGTGTACCTTGATGAGGGACCGCAGGTGATCCCTGCCCGACTTGCTCTGGGCCAGGGCGAGGACGGAGGAGAGGAAATAGCAGTCCCCGATCTCCCCCTGCGTGAGCGAGAAATCGTAGTCGTCGCCGCTCTCGATGATGGCGGCGAGCGCGTCAAATTGGTCCTGCGTGAGAGCTTTCTTGTCAGAGAGTGGGACATCGCCGCCGGGCACGAAGGGCTCGATGCGCAGAGCCTCTCGCAGGACCGCCGCGCACTTGGCTCGGTCCTCCTCGAGTGTGCTGAGCTGTTTCGCGTAGTAGTCCTTGAGGCTTTTGAATTGAGCCTCGAGGTGGGCGTCCCCGCCGTTGAACACCTGTCCCCAGGTGAGCGAATCGTAGATTCTGTCGAGGTTTTCCGCGTCGGAACGGATCGAGCGGATGACCCTCAGGCGAGCACCCAGCGCGTCGTGGTAGTCGCGCACGGCGCCGACGGCCTTGGCGGAGCCCTCCTCGAGGACATCGAGAAGTCTATATTCTTTCAGGCTCTGGGCAACAAAGGCGTTTTTCGAGAGGCCCTCCCACTCCGGGTAGGAGTGACGCGCAGCCCAGAAGTCGTCGCGCGCCTCAAGAAGAGCGTCATGCCACTCCTCCAGGGTGCAGGAGTACTCCCATATCGCTGCGGGATCTCCGTCGCAGTCGGGGAAGTAGGATGCGTATCTCCAGAATCTCACGTGGTGGTCCCATCGTCGCCGCTGACTGTGTGGTCAACCGTAGCAGAGACGCACGGCTCATCGGCGCGTGCGAGGTCGGAGCACCCACGACGGGGCAACGATGCCACTGCGGTCGCCACGCGCGTTGCCCAGCGCTTCGGTGGGGCACATCGCCCATCGGATGCGAACCCCACCAGGCGGCCTGGGAAACGGTTGCATCAAGAAGCCCTCAACAACGTGCACACGGGCCTGGTGTGATCGGCGGCATGAGTAGGCGGAGGCCGACGACAGGTGTGTCCGTATGCTCGTGTGGGAAGAGTATTAAGCGCGCGCGAGTTGAGAAATCCTGGACCGGGAAACGCCCATGATCCAGGCAGTATCGTCAATGGACAGGCCTGAAGCACGCAGTGAACGAGCGACCTCACGGGATTGAGCAGCAGCGGCTGCCTGGGCATTAATTGCATCTTGAGTCGCGGCCTTTGCTTGTTTGACGGACTGTGCCTGTGGGATAGCTGGGATGATGGTGATATCCCAGTCCTCGTGGGAGACATCTGGGTCAATCGTGTCCAGATAGTCGATCACTTGCTGTCGGGCGTCGGAAAGGCGTCGGATCTGCGTCATGGCATGGTCGCCGTTTAGGAGCTCCCAGCCGCCACCGAGCTTGCTTTCCCACCGCTGGGCGGTGACGATGATGCTCGTCATTTCTGTATACTCCTTTCAATAGCCTCAAGGGCTTGTCGTGTTAATGCGGGCGACACTTCGCGGGTCTGTGTAATAACAACTGTGATACCGTCCTTCGACCAGACCTCGTGATCCCCTTTTCCTTGGCGGGCGACGAAGCCAGCCTTGAGGAGCTCTCGCTTCAGCTTGCGGTACGGCATTGGTCGCGTCATGACACAAGTTTAGTCCCCCTTAACTCGTTGGGCAATGCGATTGCGGTGATTGCTCGGTAGGTAGGGGTGGGCTGTCCTGCGAAACGCGGGCGGGGACCCGTTGGTCCCCGCCCGCGCCTGCACGCCGTTCGTCCCGCCGAGGCGGGGCGATGCAATCAGTCGTTCATGAAATGACGCTCGTCCAGGATCTGCGCGCCGGCGCCCACCAGGGAGGGCAGGTGCTCGTTCGCATGGTGGCCGCAAAAATACAGCTGGCCGCCCGACGGCATGGTCGCACGAACCCAGGCGCGAGCGCCGCAGGCGTCGCAACGATTCGCCGCGCTCAGCTGCGGCTCGTCCAGTACGGGGCGTTCAAGAGTCTGTGCGTTCATGCGTCCATCACACACCATCGCACCGCCCCCGCGCACCCCTGTTCACCCGGGGCGCAATCAACGCCCCTCCGCCACAAGTGTGAGCCGACGCCGACATAGCCGCGCGATGGCGGCGTGGGCACCCCTGCCAGCAGGCCCCCGACGACCCCAGAAACCGTACTCACCAGCGCGATCCAGCCCAGGCCTCGTCAATCGTGGAAAGCGTCCCAGAACCCGCGCCACGCGCACCGGTGGCCGCAAACGAGCATGGGGGCACATATGATGCACAACGTGACTCCTACCGACGCATCCGACTACAACGCGCGACACCTCTCCGTCCTCGAGGGGCTCGAGGCTGTGCGCAAGCGCCCCGGCATGTACATCGGCTCCACCGACCACCGCGGCCTCATGCACTGCCTCTGGGAGATCATCGACAACGCCGTCGACGAGGCCCTGGAAGGCCACTGCGACACCATCGACGTGCGCCTGCACCCCGACCACTCTGCATCCGTCGCCGATAACGGCCGAGGCATCCCCGTCGACATCGTCCCCGGCCAGGGGCTGACCGGCGTCGAGGTCGTCTACACCAAGCTCCACGCCGGCGGCAAGTTCGGCGGCGGCTCCTATGCGGCCTCCGGCGGCCTGCACGGCGTCGGCGCCTCCGTCGTCAACGCCCTCTCCGCCCGCCTCGACGTGCAGGTCGACCGCGGCGGCAAGACCCACGAAATGTGCTTCCGCAGGGGCGAACCCGGGCAGTTCGACGACTCGAAACAGCGCACCCCCAACTCGCCCTTTACGCCCTTCACGGACGGCTCCACCCTCAAGACCGTCGGCAAGGTTAAGAAAGCACAGACTGGCACGCGCGTGCGATTCTGGGCGGACTTCCAGATTTTCCCGTCCACCGCGGGTTTCTCGTGGGACGACCTGCTGGCGCGTGCCCGCCAGACCGCGTTCCTCGTCCCCGGCCTGACCATCAACTGCTACGACGAGCGCGGCGAAGAGGAACTCCACGAGAGCTTCCGCTTCGACGGCGGCGTCGTCGACTTCGCGAACTGGCTGGCCTCCGACGGCCCCGTGACCGACACGTGGCACATTACGGGTGAGGGCACCTATAACGAGACCGTGCAGGCCCTGGACTCCGAGACCGGGCACCTGCGCGCCACCGAGGTCGAGCGCACCTGCGAGGTCGACATCGCTCTGCGCTGGGGCATCGGCTATGACACGACCGTCCAGTCCTTCGTCAATATCATCGCCACCCCCAAGGGCGGCACCCACGTGACCGGCTTCGAGCAGGCCGTTCTCAAGACCCTGCGCGCGGCGATCGACAAGAACGCGCGAAAACTCAAGGTCGTCGCCAAGGACGGGCGCCCCGAAAAAGACGACGTGCAGGCCGGCATGACCGCCGTCATCACCGTGCGCTTCCCCGAGCCGCAGTTCGAAGGACAGACCAAGGAAACCCTGGGAACCCCCCAGATCCGCACCGTCGTCAACCGCGTCGTCACCGACTGGCTCAAGGCGAAGTTTGCCTCCTCCAAGCGCGACGACAAGCAGCAGACCTCCCTGCTCATGGAGAAGGTCGTCGGCGAGATGAAGGCCCGCGTCTCCGCGCGCATCCACAAGGAGATCTCACGCAAGAAGAACGCGCTGGAAACCTCCTCGCTGCCCGCCAAGCTCGCGGACTGCCGCCTCGAGGACGTCGAGGAGACCGAGCTGTTCATCGTCGAGGGCGACTCCGCCCTGGGCACGGCCAAGGCCGCCCGCAACTCCCACTACCAGGCGCTGTTCCCGATCCGAGGCAAGATCCTCAACGTGCAGAAGGCCTCGACCGCGGACATGCTCGCCAACGCCGAATGCGCGAACATCATCCAGGTGATCGGCGCGGGCTCGGGACGCACCTTCGACCTGTCCCAGGCTCGCTACGGCAAGGTCATCCTCATGACCGACGCCGACGTCGACGGCGCGCACATCCGCACCCTGCTGCTCACCCTGTTCTTCCGCTACATGCGCCCCATGGTCGAAGCCGGCCGCATCTACGCGGCCGTGCCGCCCCTGCACCGCATCGAGGTCGCCGGCAAGGGGCGCAAGAAACGCGAATACATCTACACCTACTCCGAGGACGAGCTGCACCGTAAGCTCGCCGCACTGCGCCGCTCGGGCCGCACCTGGAAGGAACCCATCCAACGCTACAAGGGCCTGGGCGAAATGGACGCCGACCAGCTCGCGGAGACCACGATGGACCGGGCGCACCGCTCCCTGCGTCGCATCACGCTGGCCGACGAGGAAGCCCTGCGTCAGGCCGAAGACGTGTTCGAGTTGCTCATGGGTTCGACCGTCGGCCCCCGTAAGGAATTCATTGTCAAGGAATCCGCCGGCCTGGATCGCATGCGAATCGACGCGTAATATCGCGCGAAAAGCGCCCGCTGGCTGCACAAGTGTTCAGAATGCAAGGACAAATGTCCATCGTCAGTGTGACTAAAGGCCCTATCAGCCGCTAGGATATGACGCATGACAGGACTTGCGCAGCGACTCACGCCGCCCGGGTCCGTCCCGTACCCGGGCAACCATCTCGGGTTGCGCTGGCGGCCCATGATCGGCCGCGACGCGCCCGCGGTGTACGCGCTCATCTGCCACATCGAAGACGATGACCAGGCGATTCGCCGTACCTCCGTGGACGATATTGCGGACATGATGGAAGGCGAGAACGGCCGCGACTGGGTGGACACGATCGTCGGCCTGGACGCCAAGGCCAACATCTGCGCCGTCGCCTCGGTGCGCGTCCTGCGCGGCATCCACGAGGCCGCGACAGCAATCGTCAGCGCCTACATTCACCCCCACTGGCGCGGCCGAGGCGTGGGCCGGGCCCTCCTGTACTGGCAGGACAGCCGCGCGCGCCAGATGCTGGTCGACACCTTCGGTGCCGAATCCGACGTGCCCGTGTCGATCTCGAACCTGGTGGACGCGCACATGACGGATCGGCGCCGCCTCTACATCGCTGCGGGATTCTTCGCCAAGCGCATCTACCGCGTCATGTACCGCGACCTGGCGGGAGGCGAGGTCGCCCCGCAGGCTCGCCACGGCTACCGCATCCTGCCGTGGAACCAGGTCGCGCAGGACCAGATCCGCGCGATCCACATGGAGGCCTTCCAGCAGGCCTTCCGCTCTCCGCTGCGCGCCCTGTGGTGGGACGACGCGATGAATCACTTTGACCCGCGCTGGTCCTTCGTTGCCGTGGACGCCGAGGGCGAGGTGGTCGGCTACGCGATGACGGGCCGTCCCGCCGCGCGCTGGGTCGCGACGGGCCGACCGGAGGCCTACATCTACCTCCTCGGCGTCGCCGAGGCCCACCGCGGTCGTTCCGTGGCGACGGCCCTCGTGGGGCACGCGGTCGCAGCTGCGTCGGCCTCGGGAGTGAGTCGTATCGGTCTTGATGTTGACATGTCGAGTCCCGACGGCGCGCATAATATCTACGAGCACCTTGGCTTCGTCGACGAAGCCGCCGAGGTTTATTACACGATCGACCAGTAGTCCGCTAGGAGACGAGCATGAGCATTCCTCTCGCGCAGAGAGCCGGTGCCCCCGAGTTCGTTCCCTTCCCGGGCGAGCATCACGGCATCGAGTGGGAGCCTTTGCGCGCCGACCATCACGTCGGCCTCGCGGCCCTCTTCGCGCGCATGGAGGCGCGCGATAATCCGCCGTACCGCACCAGCGCGGACGAGGTAGAGGAGATGCTCTCGGGTGCCTCCCAGTGGCGTGGCCTGGTCGGGGTCGCGCGTCGGGGCATCGCCGCCGGTCGCCTGGTGGCCTTCGCGCAGGTGGTGCTGCGATTCCCGGGACGGGTTGAGTGCGTGTGCATCGGGGGAGTGGATCCCGACTTCCGGCGCATCGGCCTGGGTAGCGCGATCGTCGACTGGCAGGAGGGGACGGCCCGTCAGATGCTGGCGAGCGTGGAGGGGGAGGGCCCCGCGCAGATTACCTGCCACGTCGAGGCCGGCCAGGATGACCTCGAGGCCCAGCTGAAGGTGCACGGCTTCCGGTGGACGCGCACCTACTATGAGCTGCGCGCCTCGCTCGATGGCCTGGCCCCGGTGCCGGACCTGGGCTCGTACATGAGCGTCGAGGCCTGGGGGCCTCAGTGGGAAGAGCCTGCCCTGCGCGCCGCGAACCGCCTCAACGAGTCGGAATGGGGGCGCCCGCCGCTCACCCAGGAGCAGTGGATGCAGGGGCGCACGGCCTTCGCTCCCGAGTGGTCGTTCCTGGCCGTGGATCGCACCGGCGATCGCCCGCGCGTTGCCGGCTTCCTCCTGGCCTCGCGTTACGAGCAGGACTGGGCGGCGCTGGGGTGGCGCGAAGGCTACATCGATCAGCTGGGCGTGCTGTCGGCGTGGCGTGAGACCCGTGTGGCCGACGCGTTGATTTTGGCCTCGATGTGGGCGCAGAGGCGCGACGGGATGGATCGGGCTGGCACCGGCGTTGGTTCGGCCAACCATACGGGCGCGTTGGCTGTCTACGACTCCCTGGGATTCCGTACGGTCGGGCAGACGCGCCTCTACGCCATCGACGTGTGACAATGCGTTTCGCATAGTGGAATGACGCGTGATCAGCGTAGCTTTGTGATTCGTTCCACTTTCTATGCTCTTGTGTGTGTTCTTCCCATTCTTTCAATACTTTTTTGGGAATCGTTCCCTAAGTCCTAATTGTCTGACCAATTAATTTCTTAGGCTCCCTGCAGAGGCCACGAGCGGCCTCGGCGCCACGCGCGTCCCATCTCCACAGTGCGGAGCCAGCATGACTACGAAGTCGTCAGCACCAACCAAGTCCATTCCGCCTCTGGTCATTCGAAGCGCCATCGTTGCCTCCCTCGGCGGCCTGCTCTTCGGTTTTGACACAGCGGTCATTTCCGGCGCGGAAGAAAAGCTCACCAAGCTCTACGCGCTCTCCTCCATGGGGGAGGGCATGATCGTTGCCATCGCAACCATTGGCACGATCTGCGGTGCCATCGTCGCCGGTAAACTCGCCGACCGCTTTGGCCGTAAACCCATCCTCTTCTGGATCGGCATTCTCTTCGGCGTGGGTGCGCTGGCCACTGCCCTGGCGCCTGTGCCCGCCCTGGTGACAGCTGCTGACGGCACGGTCTCGGCCTCGTCCTCCTTCCCGATCACCTTCTTCATGGTGTTCCGCTTCCTGGGCGGCGTCGGCGTCGGCCTGTCCTCCGTGGTCGCTCCCATTTACACCGCCGAAATCGCCCCTGCCCGCGTGCGCGGACGCCTGGTCGGCCTGGTCCAGTTCAACATCGTCTTCGGTATCCTCCTGGCCTACGCCTCCAACGCGGTCATCCGCGAAATCGCGCACGAAGACACCGCGTGGCGCTGGATGCTCGGCGTTATGGCCGTGCCCGCCGTCTTCTTCCTGATCTTCCTGGCCACGGTCCCCGAGACGCCGCGTTGGCTGCTCGCCCACGGGCACGAGGAACGCGCCGTGAAGATTTCCGAGCGCCTCACCTCCACGCAGGAAGAAAGCAACGAGCAGATCGCCGAGATGAAGGCGCAGATCGCCGAGGACGCCGCAGGCGGCAAGGTCGCCTTCTTCACGCGCCGCTACCGCAAGGTCATCCTCATGGCCTTCTGCATCGCGATGTTCAACCAGCTCTCCGGCATCAACGCGATCCTCTACTACGCGCCCAAGGTCATGAAGCTCGCCGGTGGCGCCGAAGTGCTCGGTGATGCCTTCCCCTACATCGGCTCCGTCATCGTCGGCCTCATGAACCTGATCGCCACCATGGCCGCCCTGACCGTCATCGACAAGCTCGGCCGCCGCCAGCTCATGATCGTCGGATCGATCGGCTACCTGATCTCCCTCGGCTTCCTCGCCGGCATGATGTTCGCCTACGAGGGCGGCGTCTTCCAGGAAGGCAGCGCTGCCCCCGTGTGGCTCATCCTCCTCGGCCTGCTCGGCTTCATCGCCTCCCACGCCTTCGGTCAGGGATCGGTCATCTGGGTCTTCATCTCCGAGATCTTCCCGAACCGCGTGCGCGCGCGTGGCCAGTCGCTGGGCTCGCTCACGCACTGGGTGTTCGCCTTCATCACCACGTATGCCTTCCCGGTCCTCACAGATAAGCTCGGCGGCGGCTTCGCGTTCGGTATCTTCTTCCTCGCGATGGTCGGTCAGCTATTCTGGGTCCTGAAGGTGATGCCCGAAACCAAGGGCATTCCGCTCGAAGAAATGGAAGAGAAACTGGGGTTGACGAATGACTAGAATCGTGAACATCGGGGAAGCTCTCATCGATGAGATCACCCGCCCAAACAGTGAACCCGTCGAAGTTGTCGGGGGATCGATGCTCAACGTCGCAGCCGGCCTCACCCGGCTGGGTCACGAGTCCGAGCTGGCGACCTGGTTCGCCCGCGACGCTCGCGGCGACAAGGTGCGCGCCCATGCCGAGGCCGCCGGTGTCACCCTGACGCCCGGCAGCGACGGCGCCGAATTCACGACGGTCGCCCACGCGGCCGTCGACGAGAAGGGGCACGCCACCTACGAGTTCGACCTGACGTGGGACGTTCCTGCCGTCGAGGACCCGGACAGTGTCGGGCACGTGCACACCGGATCCTACGTGGTCGTCGTCGAGCCCGGCGCCGACAAGGTCCTGGCCGCCGTCAAGCGCCAGGCCATCCGCGGCACCGTGTCCTACGACCCGAACATCCGTCCCGCCCTGCTGGGAACCCCCGACGAGGCCCGCCCGCACGTCGAGGCGATCGTGGCCCTCGCGGACGTGGTCAAGGCGTCGGACGAGGACCTGAAGTGGCTGTACCCGGATCGTCCCGTCGAGGACGTCCTGCGCGAGTGGTCCCAGTCCGGTCCCTCCCTGATCCTGTGCACACGCGGCCCCTGGGGCGTCTACATCAAGACCGCCGCCGAGCGTGACATGCTCGTCGTCGATCCCCTCGACGTCGAGCTGGTGGACACCGTGGGGGCTGGCGACTCGCTCATGGCCGGCCTGATCTCCGGCCTGGTGGATGCGGGTCTGCTGGGCTCGGCCGAGGCGAAGCAGCGCCTGCGCGAGGCCTCGTGGGATCAGATCCTGCCCGCCATCCACCGCGGCATCATCACCTCGGGCATCACGATCCTCTACCAGGGCGCCTACTCGCCCACGCGCGAGGAAGTCAACGGGATCCTGGCAGCAGACAAGACGCTGCGAGGCTGACGAGGAGCATCCTTCAACTAACGGGTGTGGGCCCGGCCGGTCGGCCGGGCCCACACCCATAACAGCATGATGCCCACACGACGCTCAACAAAGTGGTGGGGTGGCCGGGAACAATCCGGCCACCCCACCGTCACGTCACGAGAACAGGGGAGCCTCAGCCAATCGACGTGATCGCGAAGGTGATCGGCACGCCCGAGCCGTCGCGGCGCTCGTCCTCTTGGGGCAGCTCCACGGGGGAACCATCGGCCGACGCGGCCCGCCCCGGCCTCGTTCCCACCCACGCGATGTCCAGGCGATCCTCGCCGCGCAGGAAGCGCTGACAGCGCACACCCTGGCCGCCGCGGCCCTTCGCCGGATAGCACTCGAAAGGCGTGACCTTCACGGTCGTCTGGCCCGTGCCCGGCAGTGCGCCCAGCGCCGCCGCCACCGTCACAACGATGGCGTCGATGGGGGCCTCGACCACCCAGAAGCCCAGGGCCTCGGCGCCGGAGTTCAGTTTCATGCCCGCCATGCCGCCCGCCGTGCGCCCCTGCGGGCGAACCTTCGCAGCGGGGGTGCGCAGCAGCTGCGCGTCCGAGGACACGAACACCAGGTCCGCCCCATCCGAGCACTGATCGAAGCCCACGAGACGGTCCCCGTCCTCCAGGGCGATGACCTCCCACTCGTCGCGCTGAAGCACATCCGGGCGCAGGCGCTTGACCGTTCCTCGTGCCGTGCCCATCGCGACCACGGCCTCGCCCTCGGGATCCAGCAAGCCCACGGCGGGAACGTCCGTGTGCAGCAGCAGCGACGAGGGCATTGCCCCGGCCAGCGACAGGCCCGTCTCGAAGCGGGGGAGAGCCGGCAGATCCACGACGTCGATGCGGTGCGCGATGCCGTCCTCCGTCACCACGGCCACCTGCGAGCGGGCCGTCGACGACAGCTGCGCGCGCCAGCCATCCGAGGCAGCACGCGGACCGGGCTCCAGCGGATCCCCGCCCTCGACGCGAGCCAGAGCGCCCGACGCCGATAGGACGACGACGCACGGGTCGTCAGGGATCTGCAGGTCCAAACCCTTGCCCGAACGCGACACCGACGGCAGCGCCGCCAGTGCAGCGTCGTCCGAGGCCGCGGCGCCCACGGGCGTGCCCGTCGAGGCCAGGAGCAGCGTGCGA
This sequence comes from Actinomyces sp. ICM58, assembly GCF_000283035.1. Taxonomy (NCBI): domain Bacteria; kingdom Bacillati; phylum Actinomycetota; class Actinomycetes; order Actinomycetales; family Actinomycetaceae; genus Actinomyces; species Actinomyces sp. ICM58. Next base: position 2,582 of record NZ_ALIY01000182.1, on the reverse strand, counting down.
CGCGGCGTGCCCAGGCGATCCGAGACCTCGCGCAGCTCCTTCTTCACGAGCGCGCGCAGCAACTCCGGGTCCTCCAGGATCTCGCGCAGCGACGCAATCTTGGCCATCAGCTCGTCGCGCTCGGTTTCCAGCTCGATACGAGAGAACTTCGTGAGGCGGCGCAGACGCAGCTCGAGGATGTAATTCGCCTGGGCCTCGGACAGATCGAAGGCCGTCATCAGGCGCTCGCGCGCGATCTCCGCGTCATCGGAGGACCGAATGATCGCGATGACGTCGTCGATGTCCAGGATCGCGATGAGGAGGCCCTCGACCAGGTGCAGGCGATCCTCGTACTTTGTCAGGCGGAAGCGGCTGCGGCGCGTCGTCACATCCAGGCGATGATCCAGGAACACCTGGAGCATCTCCTTCAGGCCCAGCGTGCGCGGCTGGCCGCCCACGAGAGCCACAGCGTTGATCGAGAAGGAATCCTCCAGCGGCGTGCGCTGGTAGAGCTGCTGGAGCACGGCCTCCGGGTTGAATCCGTTCTTCACCTCGATGACCAGGCGCAGGCCGTGGATGCGGTCGGTGAGGTTCTGAACCGACGAAATGCCCTTCAGGCGTCCCGCGTTCGCGTTCTCCTTGATCTTCTCGATGACCTTCTCAGGGCCCACCATGTAGGGCAGCTGCGTCACGATAATGCCCATCTTGCGGGCCGTCACGCGCTCGATCTGGACCTTCGCGCGCGTCTTGAACGCGCCCCGGCCGCTCTCGTAGGCCTCCTTGATGCCCTCGAGCCCGACGATGACGCCGCCCTCGGGCAGGTCGGGGCCCGGGATGTAACGCATCAGGTCGGTGACGGTGGCCGACGGGTGATCCAACAGGTGAATGGCACCCGCGATCGTCTCCGAGAGATTATGCGGGGCGATGTTCGTCGCCATGCCCACCGCGATGCCGGAGGCCCCGTTGACGAGCAGTTGCGGAAACGCGGCCGGAAGGACGTCCGGCTGCATGAACTGATTGTCGTAGTTGGGGACGAAGTCCACCGTGTCCTCGTCCAAACCCGTCACTAGGTCCAGCGCGGCGGGCGCCATGCGCGCCTCCGTGTAACGAGCGGCAGCCGGGCCATCATCCAGAGAACCGAAGTTACCGTGACCATCGACTAGGGGGACCCGCAGATTAAAGGGCTGAGCGAGGCGTACCAAGGCCTCGTAAATAGCGGAATCGCCGTGCGGGTGAAGCTTACCCATCACCTCGCCGACCACGCGCTGGGACTTCACGTGCCCCTTGTCGGGGCGCAGGCCCATCTGATCCATCTGGAACAGGATGCGGCGCTGGACGGGCTTGAGGCCGTCGCGTGCGTCGGGCAGTGCGCGAGCGTAGATGACGGAGACGGCGTACTCCAGGAAGGAGCCACGCATCTCTGCCGATACGTCGATCTCGGAGATGTTTTCATCCTTCTCGGGAATATCGACGACCTGGTCCTTCTTAGCCATACGGGCAATTATGGCGCGCCTTAGCGCTCATTTCGACTGGCGCGCCGCTTCGGGGCACAATTGGGGGATGGACACATGGACCCGTATTGAACGAAGCGGCTTTTACCCGAGGGCCGTCGAGCGCGCGCTGCGCCGCGCCCTGGGGCAAGTCGAACCGCTGGCGACGCTGTGCCAGGTCGATACTGGCTTCGATCGAGGATCCGTCTTCCGTCACCTCACCGTCGTCTCCCTGACGCGCCGAGCCATCGTCCAGCTGCACGTCGACGAACTGGACGGCGGCTCCGCCAACATCGCGACCGCCGTGCACCGCGTGGCCGACATCGCAGGCTACTCCACGATGGAAGTCTTCTCCGATCCCGAACACGCCGACGGCCTCTCCGAATTGACGATCGCGCTGGATCTGAAGGGCGCGCGCCGCCTCGATATGGAACCCGCCCGCTGCGACGACCCCAATTGCATGGCCGACCACGGCTACACGGGCACCTCGTACCCAGACGACCTGACTTTCCGCATTTCGGCGGCCGCCGACGGGCGGGACGCGCTGGACGAGGCCCTCGAATTCGTCGATCACCTGGCCTGCCTGATGGGAACCCACGGTGAGTGAGCGCGCGATGACACTGGACATGCCGGGCGCCGACCTGCCGGGCGCGGCCGACCCCACGATCACGGACATCATCCCCGCCGCGCTGGCCGCCATCGATCCCACCCTGCCCGGGGCATCGGCGAAGGCCGCCCGCGCGCTGGGTATCGAGGCCGGGGCTGGGCAGATACTGCTCATCCTCGTTGATGGCTTCGGCTACGAGCTCATGATGGATCACCTGGGCCACACGCCGACGCTGCGCTCCGTTCGCACAGACATCCGATCGATCCACACGATCGTCCCCTCCACGACCTCGGCGGCGATCACCGCCTTCGGGACGGGCGCGCGCCCCGGCGCGACCAACATGGTGGGTTTCTCGGTGGTGTACGGGGACGGCCTCATGAACCTGCTCGCCATGGAGGGCGGCCCGGCTCCCGCCCAGTGGCAGCCGGTGCCCACGTACTTCGAACGCCTCGGGGCCCAGGGCGTGGACTGCGCGGTCGTCTCCCCGGCGCGCTTCGCCGGCTCCG
>NZ_ALIY01000181.1:0-9113 GCF_000283035.1 Actinomyces sp. ICM58 | reverse complement strand
CGGGCCGGGAATCGGAGCGCCGCGGCCGCCCGGGTGTCGATGCTGCTCGGTCCACCGGGCGCCGTCCCACCAGCGTTGGCGGGGGCGACCCTGCGGGTCCGGGTACCAGCCGGGCGCGGGAGTAGTCACGGAAGCTCCTTGCGGGGTCTAGTCGTTGGGGAAGAAGGAGGTTACCGGAACCTTGTAGAAATCGCCCCACGCGCTGTCGTAACTCGTTTCGAACTCGACGGTGGTGCTGCCCGATGGGGGAACCGTTACCGTGACGACGTCCGGGGTCGAATGCTGGGGGAGTATGAAGCTCTGTGAGGTGCCAACGTCGAGGGAGAGCTTCACCGTCGTATTCGAGTAGTTGGCCAGGGAGGGGACCTTCTCGGTCTTCGTGGTCACCGTTCCCGTGCAGGAGACCGCGGTGTTGTCCTTGATGGTCTTGCACTCGATTGAGGCGGTGAACATGTCCGCGGCCCGGTAGGTGCTCATCATGTAGGCGGCGTTGACGCGCCCGGGGCATTCGGCGTCGACCGCATCGCGCATCTCTTGCTCGAACGCGCGGTATTCCCCGTAGATCTCATCGATGCGGGGGATGCTGTCCGGCGTGACCTTGGCGCACCATGAGGAGACGCGAATGGAAGTGGCCTGGGCGGTGACGCGCTCGGCTTCCGTGTTCATCTGCCGGGCCTGGTAGAAGCGCAGCCCCGCCAGCGCGCCGAAGATGGCCGTGATGGCTGCCATGGCGACGGCAATGATGGCGAGGACCTTGTTCAGGGGCGTCATGCCCTTTTTGGCGGCCGCGTTGGCGGAATTCACGGTGCTCACTTCGACTCTCCCTGTACCGTTTGTAGGTCCTCATTCGCCTGGTTCAGCGTCTGTTCAGCCTGCTTGTACTCCTTGTTGGCGGAGAGGAACAGGCTGGTTGTCGCGATCGCGCCGACGGTGAAGGCCACGATGAGCAGCGACAGGATGACGGTGGTTGCGAGTTGCTTGGCCGGGGCCTTGGGCCGCGCCTGGGGAACCGAGTCGTCGGTGGGCGCCGTGTCCCGGTACCCCGCGTCGTAGGTGGGCGCCGCGTCCCGGTATCCCGCGTCGTAGGTGGGCGCCGCGTCCTGGAACCCCGTGTACGCCTGGTCCGCCTCGCTGTAGGAGTCGGCGCCGTAGTCCTGCACGGTGTCGTCGGGGAGGTAGTCGTCGGTCCAGGAGTATCCGTCCCACCAGCGCAGCTGGGCGGTTCCGGCGGGGTCTGGGTACCATCCTTCGACGGGGTTACTCACGGTGGACTCCTTTCGCGCTATCCCGCCATTTTAGGGGAATTCTCGTGCGGACGGGAGGGGTGGGGTGATTGTTTGGGGGTCACATGTTGGAGGGCCACCAGGAGACCATGGAGGCGCCGCATTCGGTCTTATCCGACATGTTCGGATCGTAGGGAACCGAGATCGTGAAGGTGGAGGGCGCGCCGGGGGTCAGCGTCGTGTTGGTGGTTGCCTGGTAGGGGGTGGAGGAGTTGAAAGCGGTGTTCTTCTCGAGGGTGTATCCGACGATGGTGACGTCCAGGGGGCCCAGGGAGTTGACGGCGCTGGAGGACTTGACGGTCAGCGTGCCGGTGACCGTGGTCGTGACCTTGTCGGTCGTGCACTCCCCGATCGCGATGGCGAAGTCAGCGTCCGAGAGGGTGCGCTGGGCGTTGGCGAGCGTCTCCTTCTCGGCGCACTCGGTGTGGATGGTGTCCTTGACGGCCTGCGTCGCGGAGTCGTAGGACTTGATCGCGTCGCGAATCGATGAGGAGGACTCGCGCGTCACGGAATTGCACCATTCTTTGGCTTCACGCTGGACGTTGGCTGCGTCGAGTCGCGTCTTGGCCTCGGTGATCTGCTTGTCGAGCGCGGCCTTGTCGGACTGAGCCTGGGCGGCCTGCTCGTCGTAGCCTGCCGCCGAGTGGGTGCGCCAGACGTTGATACCGCCCACGACCGCGGAGAGGATGATGAAGATGACGGCGAGGATGGCGCCGGCGACGGTCGCTGCGCGCAGGGGGGCGGGGGCGGCGCTCACTTCTGGGCCTCCTCGATCTGTCGGTTGATGTCGTCGAGCGTGGACTGGGCGGTGTCGAGCTCCTGCTGCGCGATGCGGGCGCGTTCCTTCGCCTCGTCGTGGACGCGGCCGCTGGCCCCCAGGTGGGACCATGCGACGACGAGGACGACGATGAAGATGACGACGAGCGACCACGAGGCGACCGCGCCGAGGGTCCACGTGAGGGTACCCGAGCGCGCGGGTTCGTCCCGCGTGGGCTGAGGTTCCACGCGGGCGGGGGACGAGGCGTGGGTGGCCTCGTCGCCTGCCGCGGGCGTCGGTGCGGGGGTTTGTTCCAGCTGGTCGGTCTCTCCCGGCGAGGCTAGGGCCTCGCCGGGAGTGGGATCCGGGGCAGCGTGGGCCGAGGGGGTCGGCTCCACGTAGGGTTCGACGTAGTCGGTCCAGGCCTGTCCGTCCCACCAGCGCAGGTGCGGGGCGCCGTTCGGGTCCGGGTACCAGCCTTCCGCGGGCTCACTCATCGCGGCTCTCTTTCCCTGGTCGAATAAAACCGTTTGCTCGGTCAGGAATTCTAGTCGCCCGACGGATGGTGGGCAACTATCGGGTCAGAGGCCCTTGGGCCAGAGGTTGGTGGCTCGGAACGAGCACGAACCTGTTGTCAGTCCGCCGGAGGGCACGGTCTGCGTGAATGTCCCCTTGCCCCCGGCCGGAATGGTGAAGGACGCGGAGCCGACGGGGGTATCGGAGTTGCTCGCCTCGCCCGGCGTGAGGAAGATGTCGACCGTGACGTTCATCGGCCCGAGGTTGCTCAGCGTCGTGTCGGTGATGGTCAGCTCTCCCGTCATCGTCACGTTGCCGCCCGAGAGGGTGCAATCCGTCACCTTGCCATCGAATGCGGGGCGCGCCGAGTCGCGGAACGCCTCGGCGAACTCCTTCTTCTTCGGGCATGCCTTCGCGATCGCCGCGAGCTCGTCGTCGGGCTTGAAGTTCAGGGCAGCGGCATTGTCGATCAGGTTCATGAACTCGGAGTCGGCCTCGGTGAAGCCGTCGCACCACTTGCTGGCTGCCTTGTTGCTCTTCGCGGCCGTGATCTGCGTGCGCACGCTCGCCGTTTCGGTGTCGGTGTCCTTCTTCTGGGTACGCAGCGACTCGGCGTTGGAGCGGGCTTCCTCAGCCTGGGCGGAACGCGAATGCGCGCCGAAGCCCATGAGGACGCTGGCGAGCAGGAGACACACGGCCAAGGCCGCGCCGACGAAGGTCATGATCTTGAATGCCATGGAGGACGAGCCGGTCTTGGCTGCCGGCATCGGAACGTAGCTCACTTCTGTGCCTCCTCAAGTTCCTTCTTTGCCTGATCAAGGTCGGACTTGGCCTGATCGAGTTCTTGCTGCGCGCTCGTCTGCTCGGATTCGGCATCGGAGAGATCGCTTCCCGCCCTCGCGAAGAGCGTTCCGGTGTACACGGCGGTCACGGCGAAGACGACGGTGAGCGCCCACGCGACGGCCGTCCCGATGCGCCACCCCTTTCCGGAGCTCGAGCTCGTGGAAGCCGCGGGCGTCGTCGCGCCGGACATGCCGGTGTCCGACTGTCCGAAGGTCGGGGTCGTCCCCGAAGCGTGGTATGGGTCGGCGGACACGGTCGGTGCTTGCTGGGCGGAGGGCATGTGCGGGCCGGGAGCGGGGGCCGCCTGCTGGGCGGGGAAGCCCTGCTGAGCCGCCGCATGGTGCTGGGTGGGCAGGCCCTGCTGCGGCGCGGCGCCGGGCATGGGCTGGTACTGGTCGAGCCACATGCCGCCGTTCCACCAGCGCAAACGCTGGGTACCTGCGGGATCTGGATACCATCCGGGTGCTGGTTGAGACATGACCATCCTTTCAGTTTCTGGTTGCAGTCTATACCTATCCCGTGAGGCTTATAACGTGTTGATTGCTCCGGTCCTCACGCCCGCAGATGTGGGTGACAGGTACCCTGAAAGGTATGGCTGCTCTCTTCTCGTCTTCGCCCCTCCTCGCGCTGTTTGTCGTTGTCGCGTTGGGGGCGGCGATCGGGGCGATCAGGATTGGGCCGCTACGTTTCGGGGCAGCCGGTGCGCTGTTTGTCGGCCTCGCGGTGTCGGCCATTCACCCCGAGGTCGTCAGCACCCACATGTCGATCGTCCAGCCGATGGGCCTGGCCTTCTTCGTGTACTGCGTCGGCATCTCGGCGGGTGCCACATTCTTCCAGGACCTTCGCAAGCAGACGAACCTCCTGGCCCTCACCACGGTCGTGTGCATCGTCGGCGCGGTCATCGCGCTCGCGGGAGGCCGCCTCCTCGGCCTGTCGTCCGGCCTTGCGTCGGGTCTCTTCACGGGCGCCCTGACGGCCGCCCCCGCCCTCGACACGGCCACCCGCCTGACGGGGGATCCGAACGCGGCGGTCGGCTACGCCTTCGGGTATCCGATCGGCGTCATCGGGGGCATCCTCATCGTGACCATCACGGTGACGAGGAAGTGGTTGGGTCCCAAGGACACGCCCTCCCTCGCGGGTGCCTCTCTCGAAGCTGTCAGCGTGCACGTGTCCAAGCACATCAACACGCGCGACATCGGCGCGTGGCGCGACCAGCGCGTGCGCCTGTCCTACCTGCGTCGCGACGGCCGTACCCGCGTCACAGCTCCCGGCGAGGACCTGTTGCCGGGTGACCACGTCGTCATGGTCGGGGACCCCGAGTCCATCAAGGGGGCAGCGCCCCTCCTCGGCGAGATCCTCGACCACAACCTCGAGGACGACCGCTCCGACCTCGCCTTCGAGCGTATCGTCGTGTCCAACCCCGACGTCGCCGGCCGCAGCGTCTGCGAACTCAATGTCACCAAGCGATTCGGTGCCGTCATCACGCGCGTGCGCCGAGGGGACCTGGATCTCCTGGCCCGCGACGACCTCGACCTCCAGCTCGGCGACCACGTCGCCGTCGTCGTCCCCACGGACGAACTCGACGATATCGCCGAGTGGCTGGGTGACTCCGAGCGCCGCGTTGCCGAGGTGGACGGCATGGCCTTCGGCATCGGCCTCGTCCTGGGCCTGCTGCTCGGCGTCGTCTCCTTCCCGCTGCCCGGCGGCCAGGGCTTCCAGCTGGGAGCCGCCGCGGGCCCCCTGATCGTCGGCATGCTCCTCGGCGCCCTGCGCCGCACCGGCCCCCTCGTGTGGACCCTGCCTGCCGCCGCGAACCTGACGATCCGACAGATCGGCCTCATGCTCTTCCTCGCCGCCCTCGGCCTGAACGCCGGCCCCCAATTCGCGAGCCTTCTCACTAGCCACGACGGCTGGCGCGCCGCCGTCCTGGCGGCCGTCATGGTCGGCGTGTGCTGTGGTGTTCAGGCCCTCGGCGCGAAGTTCATTGGCCTGTCCTCCGCGCGCGCCGCCGGCGGCATCGCGGGGTTCCTCGGCCAGCCCGCTGTCCTGCAGGCCGCCGACGCCCGCGTCACCGACGAGCGCATCGAGGCGGCCTACGCGACCCTCTTCGCCTTCGCGATCATCATTAAGATCCTGCTCCTGCCGGTCATCACCTCCTTCCTGTGAGCGCCGTAGACTAGGGCCATGGCTACCCCCGACTTTGTCCTCGAGCTGCGCCGTCACGTCGGCCACGCGCCCCTGTGGATGCCCGGTACGACCGTCGTTATCCTGCGCCCGGCCCCCGGCTGCCCGCCGATCGACTGGGAGCGCCCCATCGCGCCCGAGGCCGTTGACATCCTGTGCGTGCGCCGCTGCGATAATGGGGCCTGGACCCCCGTGACCGGCATCGTCGACCCCGGCGAGGAACCCGCCGTCGCGGCCGCCCGCGAGGCCTTGGAGGAAGCCGACGTGCGCATCGACGTGCGCCGCCTCCTCTCCGTCGAGGTCGTGGGCCCCGTCACCTACGACAACGGGGATGTCACCACCTACCTGGACGTCGCCTTCGCCGCGCAGTGGGTGAGTGGCGAGCCGAGTCCCGCCGACGGCGAAAACAGCGAGACCGCGTTCTTCCGCGGCGACCAGCTTCCGCCCATGAACGACCGGTTCCGCCGCGCCGTCGCCAAGGCGCTGAGCGCCGAGGCCCCCGCCGACTTCCTCACCGCCTGACGTCGCGTGATCGGCGGGGAGCGCACCGGCCTCGTCCCCGCGCGAAAGCGCTTGTGTTTCTGTCAAACCCCTTGCGGGACTGAAGTCCTAGTGGTGGAATGGGGGTATGGATACTCCTAGCAAGATTGCATACACCGTCACCGCCGACTCCACCGGCGGCCGCGCCGGCACCTCCGCCGTCCCCGCGCTCGGCATCACCCACGTCATGCGCATGCCCAAGGAACTGGGCGGCCCCGGCGACGGCGCCAACCCCGAAGCCCTCTTCGCCATGGGCTACGGCGCCTGCTTCCAGGGCGCCATGGGACTGGCCGCCAAGGAAATGGGCATCGACACCACCGACTCCCTTGTGCGCACCACGATCGGGCTCGGCCCCGAGGGCGACTCCTTCGCCCTGACCGCCGACATCGAGGTGTTCATCCCCGGCGTCGACCTCGACCGCGCCCAGGCCCTCGTCGACCGCGCCCACCAGCTGTGCCCCTACTCCAAAGCCACGCGCGGCAACGTGCCCGTCACCGTCACCGCCGTTGCATCCTTCTGAGGACGCCCGACAGACGACAAGAACCCCGGCCTCGTCGTGGACGAGGTCGGGGTATCTTCATGCGCTCAGGCGTGCCCGTGCGTCAGGCGCTCAGGCGCCGCGCCAGTACGCCTCAAGCACCCGGGCGAGGTCTAGGAGATCATCCACGTGGCTCATCTCGCGCGCCGAATGCATTGACAGCAGGCCGATACCCACGTCCACCGTCAGGATCCCCAGCCGGGTCGCCGTGATCGGGCCGATCGTTGTGCCGCACGGCATCGCGTTGTTGCCCACGAAACTCTGCGAGGCGACGCCCGCCGCCGCGCACGCCCGATTCCACAGCGCAACGCCCTCGCCGTCCGTCGCGTAACGCTGCTTCGAATTGATCTTGATGACCGGGCCGCGCCCCATCACCGGGCGGTTATCCGGATCGTGATGGCCTGCGTAATTCGGATGCACCGAATGCGCGGCATCCGCGCTCACGCACGAGGAGGCTGCGAGCATGCGTTCGAAACCATCCTCGTCCCGGCCCAGCGCGGCAGCCGTGCGGCGCAACACCGTCTCCAGGATCGGGCCGGCCGCGCCCGTGCGCGAGCCCGAGCCCACCTCCTCGTGATCGAAGCACATGAACACCGCGACATCCCCGCCCGCGGGCGTGCCCTCCGCCGCCAGGCGCTCCAGGGCCACCAGGCCCGGGTGCACGCTCGACAGATTGTCCTGACGCGAGGCCGCCACGAACTGGCCCTTGTCGCCGAAGAAACCGGGGCCCTGGCTGGGCGTGAGAATCAGGTCGAAGGCCGCGACCTGCGACGCGTCCTCCAGGCCCGCCGACTGAGCGACATGCTCCAACACGCTGCCGGTCGGGTTGTCCACCGTCCATACCGGATGCAGGTGCTTCTGCGGATCCAGCTTCAGGCCGACCGGGTTCACGTCGCGATCCAGGTGAATCGCCAGCTGCGGGATGCGCGCGATCGGGCCCGTGCGCGCCAACACCACCTCGCCGCTGGTCAGGACCAGGCGGCCCGCCAACGTCAGCTCGCGATCCAGCCACGAGTTCCACATCATCCCGCCGTACACCTCGACGTCGATCTGGCCCCAGCCATCCGGCGTCGTCGACTGCACCGACGGCTTCACCGACAGCGCCGGCGAATCCGTGTGCGCGCCCACGATGCGGAAACCCGCGTCCTCGGCGACCGTCTCGGGCACGAACCACGCGGCCACCGCACCTCCGCGCACCATCACGTGACCGCCCGGGGACGCGTCCCACGCGCCCTTCTCGTCGACGCGCGTAAAGCCGGCGTCCACCAGGCGCTGAGCCACGACCTCGGCCGCGTGATAGGGGGTGGGAGAATCAAGAAGGAAATGCTGATAGTCCACCGCGTTCGCGTGGACCTCGTCCAGTTCAAGCTGTGCCATACCCCCATGGTAGGACGCTCCCGGGCAGCTATGCTTGTGCCATGAGCGAGATTCCCGCATACGCCCTGAATGACGGCCTGGACGTTCCCGCGATCGCGCTGGGGACCTACAACCTGCGCGGCGCCTCGGGCGTGGCCTCCATGGTGTCCGGCGTCGACGCCGGGTATCGGATGCTGGACAGCGCCTTTAACTACGAGAACGAGGGCGCCCTCGGCGCGGCCGTGCGCCGCTGCGGCGTTCCCCGCGAGGAGCTGCGCCTCGTCTCCAAGCTCCCCGGGCGTCACCAGCGCTACGACGAGGCCGTCTACACCGTCGAGGAATCCCTCATGCGCGCCGGCCTGGACTACTGGGACATGTACCTGATCCACTGGCCCAACCCCAAGCGCGGCCTCTACGTCGAGGCCTACCAAGCCCTGCTGGACGCGCGCGACCGCGGCCTGATCCGCTCCGTCGGCGTGTGCAACTTCCTGCCCGAACACCTCGACCGCGTGCACGCCGAGACCGGCGAGTACCCGAGCGTCAACCAGATCGAGCTGCACCCCTACTTCCCGCAGGCCTCGGCGCTGGCCTACCACGAGCAGATCGGCGTGCGCACCGAGTCGTGGAGCCCGCTGGGCCGCAAGTGGCGCATCGTCGAAGACCCCGCGATCGTCGCCCTGGCTGCCGAGGCGGGCGTGTCCCCGTCACGCCTCATTCTGCGCTGGCACTACCAGCTCGGCGCCCTGCCCCTGCCCAAGTCCGGTCACCCTGAGCGTCAGCGCGAGAACCTCGACATCTTCTCCTTCTCGCTGTCTCCTGAACAAATGGCGGCGATCAGCGCGCTCGGGCGTCCGGGCGGCCGCCAGGCCGACCAGAACCCGGAGTACTACGAGGAGTTCTGACTGGTTGGGCCGGTGCTTGCGGCGCCACGGGTTTTCCCGGCGCTGCACGTTTTGTCCTGTGGGCCGGGCTGCTCGGTGTGCCCGTGGGCGGCTGCCCGCCCGCTCGCCGTCAGCGCCGCGAGCTTCGCTCGGCGCGTCGGCTCGAAGCCCGGCCAGGACCTGCCACCGCCCACGGGCACCGCAGCCATGCCCTC
>NZ_ALIY01000180.1:0-34622 GCF_000283035.1 Actinomyces sp. ICM58 | reverse complement strand
GTTCGCCCCCGCGCCGCGCGGTGCGCGCCCGCCCCACGCGATAGGCTGGAGGCATGATGGTGATACCCGATGACTTGCCCGCACTCGTCGCTCCCGTCGCGTGGATGCTCGGAACCTGGGAGGGGTGGGGCATGCGCGCCGTCGCGCCCACCCCCGGCCAGGATCGGTCCGCCGAGGACGCTCCCGCCGACACCCCCGTCGTCGAGGAGATCCGCGGTGACGTCGTCGGCGAGCAGATGCGCCTGGTGACCCGCGTGTACGCGGGCGAGGCCTCGGCCCCGATCAATCCCACGTGGGACGCCGCGCAGGGCCTGGCCGCGATCCAGAAGGGCGACCTGATCAGCGAAGAGACCCTGTACGTGTCCGTCGCCCCCTCCGACGCGCCGCTGCCGCCTCCCGGCCAGTACAATTCCCGCGAGTTCACGGCGACGTCCGCCTCCACTGAGGGCCACAGCGCCGTGTGGGACGGCGTGAGCGTCGGCCCGCGCGTGCAGATGGTCTCCGACGCGATCGCGCTCGGCGCGGACGCGACCCGCCTGACGCACCTGGGCCGCATGTTCGGCCTGGTCGCCGGCGAGCTCATGTGGACGCAGGAGCGCACGCTCGACGGCGAGGACGAGGCCGACGTCGAAATCTCCGGCCGACTGCACCGCACCGAGCAGGCCTCGACCGACTCCGGCGAGGTCATCGACGGCATCGACGACTCCCGGGACGGTTTCCTTGTCTGAGTCCGCGCTCGATTCCGAGTTCGTCGACGAGGCCGTGGCCTCCTTCGGCGCGACCCCGCACTTCGGGGACCCGTCGGGGGAACAGTGGGCCCTCGAGTCCGGGCGTGCGCTGGTGCGCCGCCCGGACCTGGCGGTCATCTCCGTGTCGGGGGCCGATCGGCTCACCTGGCTGACGTCGCTCGCCTCCCAGGTCGTCACCGGCCTCGTGCCCGGCGCGAGCCGCGAGCTGCTGATTCTTTCGCCCGAGGGACGCGTCGAGCACTGGGCGGGCGCAAGCGACGACGGGACCGCGCTGCACCTGATCGTGGAGCGTGCGGATTGTTCGGGATTCGTGGAGTTCCTGGACTCGATGCGCTTCGCGCTGCGTGTGAGCGTTGAGCAGCGCGACGTCGTCGTATTCTCCTCGGCGCGCGCGGGCGCGAACACTCGTGAGTCGGTGGTGGGCCTCCCCGGTCACCTGTGGACCTGGGAGGACCCGTGGCCCGGCGTGGTCGAGGGCGGGGCCGCCTACTTCCAGGGAGCGCGCCATCCCGGCGCGCGTACCCCCATGATGTTTCACGCTGTTTCACGGCAGGGTGCGGACGAGTTCGAGGCCGCGTGGCTGTCCGCCTGTCCCGAGGCCGGCTCGCGTCGCCGCGCAGGGTACCTGGCGTGGGAGGCCATGCGCATCGCCGCGTGGAAGCCGCGCCTGGGGCGCGAGACCGACGCCCGCGCGATCCCGCCCGAGGTCGACTGGCTGCGCACCGCCGTCCACACGTCGAAGGGCTGCTACCGCGGGCAGGAAACCATCGCCCGTGTCCTGAACCTGGGGCGGCCCCCGCGCCGCCTCACGTACCTGCAGCTGGACGGCTCTCGCTCCGACCTGCCCGCGCCGGGCACACCCATCAAGGTGGGCGGGCGCCAGGTCGGCGTCATCACTTCCTCGGCCCGCCACGCGGACGAGGGCACGATCGCCCTCGCGCTCATCGCCCGCGCCGTGCCCGTGACCACTGTGTTTGACATCGACGGCGTCGCAGCCGCCCAGGAGGAGATCGTGCCCGTCCACGGCAAGTCCTCCGTCTCGCCGCAGACCCGCCCGGGTGCCGACCTGTCCCGCGAGGCCGGCCAGCGCGGCGGTTCCACGGGCTTTGGCGGCCTCGGCTCGGCCCTGGGGTCGCGCTGATGCGCGCCGTCATCCAGCGCGCCACCTCCGGCGAGGTGCGGGTCGACGGCCGCGTCGTCGGCCGCCTCGTCTTCGGCTCGTCCATGGTGGGGGAGACGCGCCAAGGCCTCGTCGTCCTCCTGGGCGTCCAGCGTGGCGACGGCCCCGACCAGGTCGCCACGGTCGCCCGCAAGATCGCCGAGCTGCGCATCCTCGACGACGAGCGTTCCGCGCTCGATGTGAGTGCCCCGATTCTCGTGATCTCGCAGTTCACCCTGTACGGGGACACCCGCAAGGGGCGCCGCCCGTCGTGGGCGCACGCCGCTCCCGGGGAGGAGGCCGAGCCCCTCGTCGACGCGGTCGTCGCCGACCTGCGAGGCCGGGGCCTGCACGTGGAAACCGGCCAGTTCGGGGCGATGATGGAGGTCTGCCTGGTCAACGACGGCCCGTTCACGGTCCTCGTCGAGGCATAGTTCCCCCACAACCTCGCACGTAATTTCCCTGTCAACCTTTCAGGTTTTGAATTATGGTCGTTGCAATTGCAACGTTTGTGGCGCCAGTCGAAAACTGACCAAGGTAAATTACGTGCGACTTTGGGGGAGGCTCGCAGGTCTGGTTTCGGGGAAACGCTGAGATTGCTTCTCGCTGCACCGGCCTCGTCATCGCTCCCTAACTCTGCTTGGCCCCGGACCGCGACCGAGGCCCCGTGACCCAGACCCGGTCCCTGCGCCGAGGGCGAAAGCGCGCGCACGCCGCCGGAGCTTTCCGTAGGCTGTAACCAGTCAACTGGGACGGGTGTGTGCCGAGCTGCGGTGCCTGCCCCGAAGCAAGGAGAGACATGTTCGAACGCTTTACCGATCGCGCACGCCGTGTCGTCGTGCTCGCGCAGGACGAGGCCCGCGGTCTTAAGCACAACTACATCGGCACGGAGCACCTGCTGCTCGGCCTGATCTCTGAGGGCGAGGGCGTCGCGGCGAAGGCCCTGGAGACGATGGGCATCAAGGGCGAGGCCGTGCGCGCCTCGGTCATTGAGATCATCGGCGAGGGCGAGAAGCCGGTTGAGGGTCACATTCCCTTCACGCCGCGCGCGAAGCGCGTCTTCGAGCTGAGCCTGCGTGAGGCCCTCCAGCTGGGCCACAACTACATTGGCACGGAGCACCTGCTGCTCGGCCTCCTCAAGGAGGGCGAGGGCGTGGCCGCCCAGGTCCTCACCAAGCAGGGCGCGGACCTGGCGCAGGTGCGTCAGACGGTCATCCAGATGCTCAGCGGCTACCAGCGTGGTGACGAGGAGGGCCGCGAGTCCGTGGGCGCGGGCGTGGGCGGCTCGGGTGGTCCCGAGCGCTCGAACTCTGCGATCCTCGAGCAGTTCGGCCGCAACCTGACGCAGGCCGCGCGCGAGAACAAGCTGGACCCCGTCATCGGCCGCCGCGTCGAGATGGAGCGCGTCATGCAGGTCCTGTCGCGCCGCACGAAGAACAACCCGGTCCTGATTGGCGAGCCCGGTGTCGGTAAGACGGCGGTTGTCGAGGGCCTCGCCCAGGCGATCGTGCACGGCGACGTGCCCGAGACCATCAAGGATAAGCAGATTTACAGCCTCGATATGGGCTCGCTGGTTGCGGGTTCGCGCTACCGCGGCGACTTCGAGGAGCGCCTGAAGAAGGTCCTGAAGGAGATTCGCACGCGCGGTGACATCATCTTGTTCATCGACGAGATTCACACGCTTGTGGGTGCGGGTGCGGCAGAGGGCTCGATCGACGCTGCGCAGATGCTCAAGCCGATGCTGGCGCGCGGCGAGCTCCAGACGATCGGGGCGACGACGAACGACGAGTACCGCAAGCACATCGAGAAGGACGCGGCTCTCGAGCGTCGTTTCCAGCCGGTGAAGGTCGAGGAGCCCAGCGTCGAGGAGACGGTGGAGATCCTCAAGGGCCTGCGCGACCGCTACGAGGCGCACCACCGCGTCATCATCACGGATGCCGCGATCCAGGCGGCCGCCGAGCTGGCGGACCGCTACATTTCGGATCGTTTCCTCCCCGATAAGGCGATCGACTTGGTCGACGAGGCAGGGGCGCGCCTGCGCATCCGTCGCATGACTGCGCCGCCGGAGCTGCGCGAGCTGGACGAGAAGATCGCCGAGGTTCGCCGCAACAAGGAGGCGGCCATCGACGATCAGGACTTCGAGAAGGCCGCGTCGCTGCGCGACGAGGAGTCGAAGCTCTCCGATGAGCGCAAGGCGAAGGAGGAGGCGTGGAAGGGCGGCGAGTCTGACGAGATCGCCGAGGTCGGGGATCAGGAGATCGCCGAGGTCTTGGCCATGTCGACGGGTATCCCGGTCGTGCGCCTCACTCAGACGGAGACCGCGAAGCTGCTCAAGATGGAAGATGAGCTGCACAAGCGCGTCATCGGCCAGGACGAGGCCGTCAAGGCCCTCGCACAGTCGATTCGTCGCACGCGCTCGGGTCTGAAGGATCCGAACCGTCCCGGCGGCTCGTTCATCTTCGCGGGCCCGACGGGCGTGGGTAAGACCGAGCTGGCGAAGGCCCTCGCCGAGTTCCTGTTCGGCGACGAGGATGCTCTGATCCAGCTGGACATGTCGGAGTTCTCGGAGAAGCACACGGCGTCGCGTCTCTTCGGTGCGCCTCCCGGCTACGTCGGCTACGACGAGGGTGGCCAGCTCACGGAGAAGGTGCGCCGCAAGCCGTTCTCGGTCGTCCTCTTCGACGAGGTTGAGAAGGCTCACCCGGACATCTTCAACTCGCTGCTCCAGATCCTGGAGGAGGGGCGCCTGACGGATTCGCAGGGTCGCAAGGTGGACTTCAAGAACACCGTCATCATCATGACGACGAACCTGGGTACCCGCGACATTAACAAGGGTGTCCTGACGGGCTTCCAGACGGCGGATAACTCGACGCACGACTACGGTCGCATGAAGGCGAAGGTCGCGGAGGAGCTCAAGCAGCACTTCCGTCCCGAGTTCCTCAACCGTGTCGACGACACGATCGTGTTCCCGCCGCTGACGAAGCCGGAGATTGCTCGCATCGTCGACCTGATGATCGCGAAGCTGGCCAAGCGGATGGAGGCGCAGGATATGCGCCTGCAGCTGACGGATGAGGCTCGCGAACTGCTGGCCGATGTGGGCTTTGATCCGGTCCTCGGCGCGCGCCCGCTGCGTCGCGCGATTCAGCGGGAAATTGAGGATGCGCTGTCCGAGCGCATCCTGTTTGGAGAGCTGCAATCCGGTCAGGTTGTCACGGTTGGCGTCACTGGAGAGGGTAAGGAGCGGACTTTCACCTTCAACGGAGAGTGATTTACTCGCCAATTGTCCAGGGATGACAAACCCTGCGCTACCTCAGAGCGGCCCGTCTCACATGGATGGGCCGCTCTCTGGTTGTCAAGTAATCACACCTCTGATAGATTCTCATTAACCATGGATGTCTTGCGAAGTCATGTCACACTATCTGCGAGGCACTATTCGTGATATGAGAGAGGGTCTATGAACGCACAAGCGCGACGAAACCTGACCAGCGCGAGACGACGCCTGCCGGCGCTCGTCCTCATGCTGGTCGTTGTTGCGCTCTGCGTCGCCGGCGTCATCTACAAGGGTGCCGAAATCACCCAGGTTGACGTCAACGATGGCGGAATTTGGGTGACAAACAAGTCCAAGCAGATGGTCGGGCACCTCGACTACGAGGCCCGAATCCTTGACGGGGCGCTGCGGACGGAGGCTACCAACTTCGACGTCGGCCAGTCCGCCGAAACCGTCACTGTCTCCGACCTGACCTCACTTACTGTTGCCCCGGTCAATGTTACGCAGGTGTCCCTCGGGTCCCCGACGGCGCTGCCCGCGGGCTCGGCCGTCATGCAGGGCGGAGACGTCCTCGGCGTCCTCAATGCGGCGGATGGCACACTGTGGACGACCTCGGCCACCTCCCCGAGCCCCACCGCACTCTCCGACGGCGCCGCCGTGGCCTCGAACATGGGCGCGAGCGCCTTCGTGACCGGTATGGACGGCACCGTCTACGCCCTCTCCTCCTCCGGCACCCTGACGACCGTGAAGCGCCAGGGTTCCGTCGACCAGGCGACGACCTCGACGATCGAGGGGATCCCCGCCGACGCCCAGCTGTCCATGACGGTCGTCGGCGACCAGGTCGTCGCCCTCGACTCCGCGTCCAACACTCTTTTCCTGCCCGGCGGCCGCACCCTCAACCTGAGCGCCGCCGGCGTCGAGGAGGGCGGCGTCCTCCAGCAGGCGGGTCCCAAGGCGGACTCCGTTCTCCTGGCGACCCCCTCCACCCTGGTGACGATCCCCCTCAAGGGCGCCGCTCCCACGATCACCCCAGCCGCCGAGGGCTCGCCCGTCGGCACCCCCGCGGCCCCCGTGCGCCACGAGGGCTGCGCCTACGGCGCCTGGACCGGCTCGGGTGCCTACCTGCGCTCGTGCGACGACCCCGCCTCCAACAGGCAGCAGGTCGTCGACACGCTCACGAGCGCCCGCGAGATCGTCTTCCGCACCAACCGTAAGGCCATCGTCCTCAACGACGTCGCCCAGGGCAGCGTGTGGCTGCCCGACTCGAACATGGTCCTCATGGACAACTGGGACGAGGTCGAAAACCAGCTCGAGGAAACCGAGGAGGAGCAGGATAGCCCCCAGCTCACTAACGAGATCGCCGACCCCGAGCAGCGCGAGGAGAACACCCCGCCCGAGGCAGTGGATGACGAGTTCGGCATCCGCCCGGGGCGCTCGACGATCCTGCCGGTCCTGGACAACGACTCCGACCTTGACGGAGACGTCCTGACCGCCTCCCCGACCTCCCAGCCGGCGTGGGGCGCGGTCACCGCCGCGCGCTCGGGACGAGCCCTGCAGATCACGGGCGTGAGCGTGGATCAGACCGGATCGACGTCCTTCTCCTACGAGGCCTCGGACGGCCTCGCGTCCGCCGCCGCGCGCGTGCAGGTCACGATCCACCCCTACGGGCAGAACGAGGCCCCCACGCAGCTGCGAGCCTCCTCCGTCAAGATCGGCGCGGGTGCCCAGATCCAGTACCAGGCGCTGAGCGACTGGCGCGACCCCGACGGCGACCCGATCTACCTGAAGAACGCCGAGGCCCCCGAGGGGCTGAGCGTCACCTTCACCGAGGACGGCTCCCTGACCATCACCGAGGAGGGCGGCTCCGCCGGCCCCAAGACCGTGGTCCTGACCGTCGCCGACGACCAGGGCGGCGAGACGCGCGGTGAGCTCACCGTCAACGTCCAGGATCCGGGCAACCTGCCGCCCACGGCCAACGGTGACCTCTACCAGGCCCACCCCGGCGAGACGGTGACCCTCGACCCGCTGAAGAACGACACGGATCCCAACGGCGACTCGCTGAGCCTCGCCGCCGTGTCCGGCGCGCCCGCTGGCGCCTCCATCACGCCGGATCTGGACCGCGGCACCATCGACTTTGTCGCGGCTTCTCCCGGCTCCTACTCCTTCGCCTACACGGTCTCCGACGGCATCGCGTCGACGCTGGGCATGATCCGCGTCGAGGTCGTCGAGGCCACTGCGCTGCCGCCCGTCGCCGAGGACGATACCGCGGTCCTGCCGCAGGGTGGCTCGGTGCTGGTGGCGCCCCTGGGCAACGATTACGATCCCACGGGCGGCGTCTTGACGATCACCTCGATCGACTCCTCCTCCGTTCCCGGCCTCGAGGTCGCCCTCATCGACCGCCACCTGCTGCGCGTGACCGCGCCCGCGGGCCTCGACAAGAGCGTGTCCTTCTCCTACTCCGTGACCAACGGCCAGGGATCGGCCACCGCCCAGGTGACCGTCATCCCGGGTGCCTCCGACCGCACGGACCTGCCGCCCGTCCTCAAGCCCGACCGAGCCAAGGTGCGCGTCGGCGACGTCGGCACCGTGTCCGTCCTGTCCAACGACCGCTCCCCGGCCGGCCTGAACCTGCAGGTCGAGTCGACGCTCGAGTACGACCCGACCACCGCCCTGGGCACGCCCTTCGTCACCGGCAACCAGGTGCGCCTTGAGGCCGGGGACACCCCCGGCACGATGGACGTCACCTACTCCGTCATCGACTCCGCGGGCAACCGCGCCTCCAGCACCGTCACCTTCGAGGTCTTGGCCGCCTCCGACTCCAACCAGGCGCCGCGACCCCGCGACATCACGGCGTGGGCGACGGCCGGGCAGACCGCCCGGATCCCGGTGACCCTGGACGGCATCGACCCGGACGGCGACTCCGTGACCCTCAAGAGCCTGGACTCCTCGCCGCAGAAGGGGTCGGCGACCGCGAAGGCCACGTGGATCGAGTACACGCCTAACGCTGACGCGTCGGGCACTGATTCCTTCACCTACACGGTTGAGGACCGCCAGGGCGCCCGTGCCTCGGCGCGCGTGCGCGTCGCCGTCACGCCCGTCCCGGCGCTCAACCAGAACCCCGTCGCCGTGCCCGACACGGTCCTGACCCGACCCGACCGTATGGTGACCGTCAACGTCCTGGCCAACGACCTCGACCCGGACGGCGATCCCCTGACCCTGGAAGAGGGCAGCCTCGAGACGGCCACGCCCGAGCTCGACCCCCAGGTCCGCTCGACCACGACCGTCCAGGTGCACACGCCCTCCCAGGCCGGCACCTACCTCGTGTCCTACACGGTGAGCGACGGCCGCGGCGGGGTCGCGCGCGGCACGCTGACGGTGTATGTCCAGGACGACGCGCCCCTGAAGGCGCCGATCGCCCGCGACGACTACGTCGCCTACGAGGACCTGCCGACCGATGGTTCCGCCGTGCGCGTGAAGGTCCTCGACAACGACGAGGACCCCGACGGCAGCATCGACGAGCTGACCGTGACCACCGCCGAGGCGGGCGTGAGCGTCTCCGGCTCCGAGCTGCTCATTCCCGTCACGGACTCCAAGCGCCTCGTCGTCTACACGATCACCGACCGCGATGGCCTCACGAACTCGGCCGTCGTCACGATCCCCGGACGCGACTCGACCGCGCCCTTCCTGAGCTCGGCGAACCTGCCGATCGAGATGGACGCGGGTACCTCGCGCACGATCAACCTGTCGGATTACGTCATCACTCGCGCCGGGCGCACCCCGCGCCTCGTCGAGGGTTCCTCCCCGGTGCCCCAGAACGGCCTCGACTCCGTCGTGGCTGACTCGGACACGCAGCTCACCCTGACCGCCAACGCCTCGTTCTCGGGCAACACCGCGTTCCTCATCCAGGTCGCGGACGGCGACAGCAGTGACGCCGGCGCGCTGAGCGCCTCCCTGTCGCTGCCCGTGCGCATCAAGGCGACCAAGAATCAGCCGCCCACCTTCACTCCGACCGCGATCCGCGTCGAGGCCGGCGGCGAGGCCGTGACCCAGAACCTCGCGCTCGGCGTGCGCGACCCCGAGGGCGTGGACGTCACGACCTTCACCTACGCGATGGACTCCTCGCCGTCCACCATCACGGCGTCCCTGTCGGGCACCACCCTGACCGTGTCCGCCCCCGAGGGAACCCCGAAAGGTTCCGCGGGGTCGATCGCGGTGAGCGTCACCGACGAGGACAACAACACGGTCAGCGCGCAGATTCCCGTTGAGGTCGTCGTCTCCGACAAGCCCCTCATCCAGGTGCCCGCCTACACGCTGACCGCCAAGATCGGCGATACGGTGAGCGTCGACGTGGCGTCCTCCGCGACCAACCCGTACCCGGAGTCGCCGATCACCCTGGAGAGCGCCACGCTGTCTGCGGGCAGCGCGGCGGTCGCCACGTCGGGCACGACCGTGTCGGTCACCCCGAGTGCGTCCGGCACCATCTCGGTCGGCTTCAAGGTCAACGACAAGCTGGGCGACCCCGCGCGAGCCGTCCAGGGAACCATCACGGTCACGGTGACGGGCAAGCCTGCCGCTCCGACGAGCGTCACGGCCGAGGGCGTGGGATCGAATGGTGCTCGCGTGACCTTCAACGCGCCGGAGTCCAATGGCTCCCCGATCACCGAGTACCGCGTCTACGACCAGACGGGACGCCAGGTCGCCACCTGCTCCACCAACGTCTGTGACGTCGCGGGCCTGAGCGACGGCCAGACCTACTCCTTCACCGTGGTTGCGGTCAACAAGGAGGGCGAGTCCGAGCGTTCGACGGCCTCGAACACCATCACGATCTCCGGTGCCCCTGGACGCCCCGGTACCCCCCAGCTGACGGCCGGAAACACGACGATTAGCGCGTCGTGGTCCGCTCCCGTCGACAACGGTTCTGCGATCACCGGCTACATCGCGACCGCGACGACCGCGAACGGCGAGGCGGGCTACTGCGAGACCACCGGCGTGACCTCCTGTGTCATCCAGGGGCTCAAGAACGGCCAGACCTACACGGTGACGGTGCGGGCACGCAACGCCAAGGGAGAGTCCGCGCCCTCGTTCGGCGCGAAGGCAACCCCGAGTGCACCCCTGGCGGACCCGGACACGCCCTCCATCATGAACGCAACCGTGCGCAACGCGGCAGACCGCAACAAGGTTGAGATCACCCTGACGTGGAGCTACTTCAAGTCCGGCGGTGAGGGCTGGGGCACCACGACGGTCACCGTCAACGGTGAATCCAAGACCGTGTCCGGTGGCTCTGGCAACGAGACGAACGGAACCGGCACGACGACCATGACCGTCAATCGCGCGGATGTGCTGCGGGCGACCGTGACGGTGAGCAACACGGGAGGCCGCTCGGCCACCTCGCCCGCCAAGAACTACACCCCGCCCGCGCTCGAGCCCGAGCACGAGGCCAAGACCACTCCGCTCGCCCCCGACGCGCCGCGCCTGGGCCCGCCCTCGGATAACGCCTTGGGCAAGCTTCGCATCGCCAATGCCCGCCTGAAGGAAGGAAACGGCTACACGGTCAACGACCTGGAGCTCTTCTACGCGGATAGCGCGGCGGGGTGCACGGCCCCCGGCAATCCCGTCGCCTTCAACAACGGTGACCGTGGTGACTTTAATATCGGCCCGCTCACCCCGGGTTCGACGATGACCTTCTACTTCTGCCAGCGCGGCAAGAAGGATGACGGCTCCTACGTCTGGAGCCCGGTCGTCTCGGCCTCCGGCACGGTCGGCAACGGCCAGCGCTCGGGCCCCGATGATGACGACGACACCCCGATCCCCGTGTTCAACGTGTCGGTGACCCCCTACATCAACAGCGCGGCTGTGTCGTGGACTGTGCCCGCCGGCGTTAACCTCGCGCAGGCCAGCGTGTGGGTGAAGGGGATGGAAGGGTCGACCAAGCAGACGTTCACTGGTCCGATGACCTCGTGGACGGTCTCGGGTCTGGCGCCGGTTAACCAGTACACGGTTGTCGTCGAAATGGTCAGTACTGGCGGGGCACACCGTCAGGTCGAAGCCACCTTCACAACAACCGAAGCCGCGGAAAATATCGACGCGGCTTTCAACGGAAAAACCACGTGTTCGAACGGACAGGAATGCGGCTCGATGACGCTGACGGCGAAACGAGCCTCCCAGTTCGGATCGGGACTCACGCTCGTCTGCACGGTCAGCACCGGGCGCCCCGCCCAGGACACCGAATTCCGCTTCTCACGGGACACGCCGAGCATACCGGGTATCCTGACGGAAGCAATCACCGCTCGAGAGCTGAATGCGCGGGACGTCGTGAAGAGCTGCCGAGTCGAATAGACCACCCCTGATCGA
The DNA here is from genome assembly GCF_000283035.1 of Actinomyces sp. ICM58. Taxonomy (NCBI): domain Bacteria; kingdom Bacillati; phylum Actinomycetota; class Actinomycetes; order Actinomycetales; family Actinomycetaceae; genus Actinomyces; species Actinomyces sp. ICM58. The sequence continues at coordinate 23,095 of NZ_ALIY01000180.1, read as the reverse complement.
GCAATACTAGAAACGTAGGACAACTCATGACCCTTTCCATTGAGGATGCAACCCGGTTCGCCCAGGTCTTCAAGGGCCTCGTCGACGGCGTGTCGGTCGCGGTTCTGGACAAGCGCCAGGCCGTGCGACTCGCGCTCACGACGATGTTCGCCGGCGGCCACCTCCTGCTAGAAGACGCCCCCGGTACCGGCAAGACCGCGCTGGCGCGCGCCATCAGCGCCACCATCGACGGCACGCACTCGCGTATCCAGTTCACCCCCGACCTGCTGCCCTCGGACATCACGGGCGTCAACATGTTCAACCAGAAGACGGGCGAGTGGGTCTTCCACGCCGGCCCCGTCTTCGCGGAGATCGTCCTGGCCGACGAGATTAACCGCGCCTCGCCCAAGACTCAGTCCGCGCTCCTGGAGGTCATGGAAGAAGCCCAGGTGACGGTCGACGGCGTGCGCCGCCCCGCGCCCCAGCCCTTCATGGTCATCGCGACCCAGAACCCCGTCGAGCAGGCCGGCACCTACCCGCTGCCCGAGGCCCAGCTGGACCGCTTCCTCATGAAGACCTCCATCGGCTACCCCTCGCGCGCCGCCATGATCGACGTCCTCGACGGCTCGGCCGCGCCCGACCGCTCGAAGAATCTGCGTCCCCTCGTGAGCGGCAAGGACATCGTCGCCTGGTCGGCCCTGGCCTCGGGAAACCACACGGACCGCGCCGTCCTCGACTACGTGGCCGCCCTCGCGGAGGCAACCCGCGAGGACGAGTCCTCGCTGCTGGGTGTGTCCACCCGTGGCGCCATCGGCATGGTGCGCTGCGCCCGCGTGTGGGCGGCCGCGCAGGGCCGTAACTTCGTCCTGCCCGACGACATCAAGGCCCTGGCCGTGCCCGTGTGGGCGCACCGCATCATCGTCGACCCGGACGCCGCGTTCTCGGGCGCGACCTCCGAGGGCGTCATCCAGCGTGCCCTGACCTCGGTGCCCGCCCCGGCGGTGGGCGCGTAACGCGCCGATCTGCGACCGCGATGGAAGGGACGCGCAGGGAACATTCGACGATGGTCTCGCCCCGCAGGGCGCAGGCCTCCCGTCCGCATCCCCTCAAAGCCCTGGCGAGCGCGGTGACGCCCACCGGGTGGGCGCTCGTCGTGTTCATCGCGGTGGCCCTCATCCTGGCGGCGACGCTGGAGTGGGTCGAGGCCCTGGCGTGCGCGCTCGCCGGCGTCGTCGCCCTGGTCCTGGCCGCCACCCGCGTCGCCTGGAAGTCCCCGCACGTCGTGTCGATTCGCGTGCCGAACGAGCGCATCGTCGCAGGCCAGACGGCCGTCGGCGAGATTTTGGTGCGCAACGAGCGCGCCCGTCCGGTGCGCTCGGGCATTATCGAGCTTCCGATCGGTTCGGGCACGGGTGAATTCGTGGTGCCGCCGCTGGGCTCCCACGAGAAGTGGGACGAGATGTTCCTGATCTCCTCGCGTCACCGCGGCCTCATTCACGTCGGCCCGGCGCGCGCCGTGCGCTCCGACGCCCTGGGCCTGCTGCGCCGCGTGCGCGTGTGGGACGAGCCCGTCATCCTGCACGTGCACCCGCGCACGGTGCGCGTTCCCTTCGACGCGACCGGCTTCCAGCTGGACGTCGAGGGCGTGTCCACCGGCAAGCTGTCCAGCTCCGACGTGTCCTTCCATGCGCTGCGCGACTACGAGCCGGGCGACGATCGACGCGCCGTGCACTGGCAGTCCACGGCCCGCCTCGGCAAGCTCATCGTGCGCCAGTACGAGGAGACGCACCGCTCCCACCACGTCATCGTGCTGGACACCTCCCGCGACGCGTGGGATTACGACTCCTTCGAGACGGCCGTGTCGGTCGCGGGCTCGCTGGGCCTGGCGAACCTGCGCGAATCCCGCCCGGTGTCGGTGACGACGACGGAGTCGTGGCTGCCCTCGACGGTCGCGATGCGGTTCCTGGACTCTTTGTCCGAGGTCTCGGCGCGCTCCTTCGGTGACCTGGCCCTGCGCGTGCGCGAGGCCGTGGCGCAGCGCCCCGGTGTCTCCGCCCTCACGCTTATCGTCGGTCCTCAGACCACTGATTCGGACGCCGCGCACCTGGCCCGCCTGGCGCCTATCGACGTGCCCGTTTCCATCATTCGTATCGGCGCTGATCGGGCGCGCGGACGCCGCGACCTCGGCCGAGGCGTCCTCCTCGACTGTTCGACCCTGGATGACCTGTCGCGCATCATCGTCGCCGGGGGTCTCGCATGAGTCATTCCACCAACACGAAGCCTCGCGCTCAGCGCATCGACTCCCAGGCCGAGGCCGTGGCGGCCCAGCCCGTCAAGACCGCGCCGCACGCGCAGGCGGAGCCTATCCAGCCGTCCCCGCCCCCCGCCTCGGGGTCTGGTGCCGAGAAGCACGCGCCCAAGCCGAGGACCACGCGCAATCGCCTGCTCACGATCACTCAGCGCTTCGCGACCTATCGCACGCGCATGCCGCTGTGGTCGCTGCTGGTCCTCGCCCTCCTCTTTGTCGGCCCGGTCGCCGCGTTCGAGCCCGTCTTCGGCGGGGGAGTGGGGGCGATCGCCGCGGGCGCCGGCGTGGTGTGCGGCCTGGGAATCGCCGCCGCATCGACCAGGTGGCGCTGGGACGCGGTCACGACCGTCCTGGCTGTCCTGGCGACCTACTTCCTGCTGGGCAGCGCCGCGGCCCTGCGCGCCGAGGCCCTCTTCGGTGTCCTGCCCACCGGTAAGACGCTGCAGGTCATGGTCCTGGGGTCTTTCCGCGCGTGGAAGGACCTGCTGACGCTCACCGCGCCGGTGTCCGCCTACTCGGGCCCCGCCCTCGTACCGTGGATGAGTGGCCTCGTGCTGGCGGCCCTCGCCGGCCTGATCACCGCCCGCGCGGGGCGCGCGATCCTAGGATCCATTCCCCTGGTGCTCATGGCCGTCGTTTCCGTCTTCTTTGGCCTGTCTGAGCACCCGCTGCCCGTGTGGGCGGTCCTGGCGTGGTGGGGGACGTTGGCCGCCTGGTGGGCCGCCGCCGCCCAGTATCAGCGCATCACGCTGGGCCAGGACGTCCTGGTCGGGCGCTCGGGCGCGCGCGGCTCCGAGAACACCCTCGGACGCCAGTCCCGCTCGACCGTGTACGTGGGGACCCGCATCGTTGGCGCCCTCCTCATGATCGCTATCTCCGTGGGCGTGGCTTTACCGGCCGCGTCCTGGCTGGGGTCGGGGGGCACGCGCGTCGTGGGCCGCGACCTCGTGGAGCCGCCGCTGGACATCCAGGACTACCCCTCGCCCATGGCCTCGTTCCGCCACTACACGACCGACCTGAAGGACGAGACCCTCCTGACCGTGTCGGATCTGCCCGAAAACCAGCGCGTGCGCATCGCCGCGATGGACGTGTACAACGGCACGACCTTCGGCATGTCCGAGACGAGGGGAGACGGCCACACCGGCTACATTCCCGTCGAGACGACCATCCCCGGTCGCGAGGCGGGCGGCGAGGCCGTGGAGGTGTCCACCATCGGCATGTCGGGGCCGTGGGTTCCCGTCCTGGGCACGCCCTCGCAGATCACGTTCTCCGGAGCCGACGCGGACGCGCAGAAGGACGGCCTGTTCTTCGACCTGTGGTCCAACGCGGCGCTGACGACCGGGCCCGCCGGAACCATGACCTACTCCGTCGAGGCGACGTTCACGGACCCCGTGCGCGACGAGGACCTGGAGTCGCTGGCGGTCGTGCCCAACACGGTCCGGGACACGAACGTCCCCGAGGGGATCGCCACGAAGACCTCGGAGCTCACGCAGAACGCGACGACGTCCCTCGCGGCGGCCCGCGCCATCGAGCACTACCTGTCGACGAACGGCTTCTACCTCAACGAGAACACGCAGTTCTCGCGTCCGGGCGTGCGCACCGACCGCCTGGAGCGGATGCTGTCCGGGGACGAGAACCTGATCGGCGACGACCAGCAGTACACGGCCCTCATGGCGCTCATGCTCCACCAGATGGGCATCAACGCTCGCGTCGTCATGGGCGCCTACCCGGAGGGCGGCTCCCAGGGCGGCGCCGCCTCCCTGCGTGGCTCCGACATTCGCGCGTGGGTCGAGGTCGAGTTCGCGGGTGGCATCTGGGCCGTCTTCGATCCGACGCCGCCGCGTGACCACACGCCGCAGACGCAGGTCCCCAAGCCTCGCTCCGTGCCGCGCCCGCAGGTCCTCCAGCCGCCGGAGCCCCCGGAAGCGCCCGCCGAGCTGCCTCCCACGACGCGCGACCAGAACGCGGATCCGACCAAGGAACCAGAGGATCCCTTCCCGTGGGGTGTCGTCGTCGGCATCGCTGGCGGATTCCTGCTGCTCCTGCTGCCGCCGCTCGCGGTCTTGGCCTACAAGGCGGGGCGTCGTCGCCGTCGGCGCCGCTCGGCCGCGGTGAGCGCCCTGATCGGCTCGTGGGACGAGGTCGTGGACTTGGCGGCCGACTCGGGCCTGAGCATTGAGGTGGGGCGCACCCGCCAGGAGACTGCCTGGTCGCTGGCCTCGCAGTGGGATCTCGGCGAGCACCCGGGCGACCCCTTCGCCCTGGTGACGGGCGAGGTGCGCCACGGCGACGACGGGTCGATTGACTCCGTCGAGTTCGACGAGGCCTCGGCCTCGTCGGGCCGTTACGTGATCGACGGGTGGAGCCGCTTCGGCGACGACGTTCCCGCGCCGGTCGTGATCGCGCGCTACGCGGACGTCGCGGACTTCGCGTCCCACGGCGCCTCCCGCGACCGTGCTCGCGATGCGTGGGTGCAGGTGGGCGAGCTGCGTGCGCAGGTGGCCAAGCGTTCCGGTTTCTTCGCGCGGGTGCGTCGCGCGCTGTCCCTGCGTAGCCTGCGCATGCGCCGCAAGCTGCGCCTGAGCGCGTCCATCGCGCGCACGATGCACGAGGAGAAGGAGCAGTGAGCCCAGCTGTGGCCGGCATGCGCGGACCCGAGATCCCCGGTTTCCGGTGGGTGCGCCCGCTGGGGCAGGGCGGTTTCGCCGACGTGTTCTTGTACCGTCAGGAGCTGCCCAGCCGCGACGTGGCGATCAAGGTGGTGCGCGCCCAGGGCGATGAGCGCGGCACGCAGGAGCTGCACCGCGAGGCCGACGCGATGACGCTGCTGGCGGGGCACCCGTCGGTGGTGGAGCTGCACGGCGTGGGGACGACGTCCGACGGACGCGCCTACCTGGTCATGGAGTACTGCCCGGTCGCGGATCTGCTCACGCAGGTTCGAGCGCGCCCGATGTCGCTGGAGACGGCGCTGGACACGATGATCAAGGTGTGTGGCGTCGTCGAGATGTTCCACCGCCAGGGCTACGTGCACCGCGACATCAAGCCGTCGAATATCATGCTGGACGCATACGGCAAGCCGGTGCTCGCGGATTTTGGTGTGGCCTCGAAGGTGGGTCGCCTGGAGGTCGGCGCGTTTGACGGCTTCTCGGTGCTGTGGGCGCCGCCGGAGCAGCAGGACGTGAATTCCCCGGCCTCGCCCTTGCAGGATGTGTGGGCGCTCGCCTCGACGATGTGGACGTTTATCACGGGTCGCAGCCCGTTCGAGGATCCGATCGGCGATAATTCGGCGGCGTCGATCGCTAATCGCGTGCAGCGGGGGCGTATGCGCGGCTTGGGGCGCGCGGATGCGCCGGCGGAGCTGGAGCGCGTGTTGCGCGCGGCGATGGCGGTTGATCCGCAGGAGCGCACGCCCTCGGCGATGGAGTTCGGGCAGGGACTGCAGCGCGTCCAACAGGAGCTGGGCCTGCCCCGCACTGAGATGGAGATCAAGGAGAAGCGCTCCAAGGCCTCGGCCGCGCCCGCCGCCGGGGACCAGAAGACGCGCCTGCGCGGCGCGCCGGTCATCGACCCGGATAAGACGCGCCTGCGCTCGTCCACGTATTCCTTCGAGGGCGGGGCCGGCTCGGGCGGCGTCGAGGCCGTGGCTGATTCGTGGAAGATTGAGCGTTCCTCGGACGCGGACGAGGCCTCGGAGCGTCGCGTGGTCGAGGAGTCCTCCTCGTCGAAGCGCGGGATGAGCCCGGTGGCGGGTGTGATCTTGGCGCTGCTGGCCGCGGTGATCGCCGCCGGCCTGGCGGTGGGCATGCTGCGCGGGGAGGGGTCCTTCACACGCATCGCTCCCGCGCAGGAGACGACGAGCGCCTCGACGAGGCCGGAGGACGCGCTCGGCGCGGCCCCGCCGCAGGTGACGAACCTGTCGGGGGAGTACGCCGACGGCACGGTGACGTGGACGTGGAGCGCGCCGCAGGGCGCCGCCCAGGCCGACCTCACCTACACGTATGAGTCGTCGGGCGCGGGCGGAAGCGCGAGCGGCAGCGTCGAGACGACGACCGTGAGCGTGGACGGGGCCAGCGGCGAGAACTGCATGCAGATCACGACGGTGTCGCGTTCGTCTGGGCGAATGTCGGATCCGGTGCGCCAGTGCACGGTCGTTCCCTGACCGCGCGTGTGGCGCCTCCCGGGGTGTGGAGCGGGGGTCGTACCCCTCATTGTTTTGAGATAGGCTGTTGAGGACCCTGCGTTCGGGCGGGGCAGGTTGTTGGGAGAGTGGTGAGCATCGTGACGAAAAGTGACCGCGCCGTGAAGGCGCTTCGTCGGGTGTCGCGTCGTCTTCCCGCGATCGGTGTGTTGCTGCTGGCGGCGATTCTCGTCGTCGTTGCGATCATCCATCGCGGCATCGAGGTGACGGAGCTCGACGTGGACGACGGCGGCATCTGGGTGTCGAAGGGCTCGGACCTGTCACTGGGCCACTTGAACTACGACGCGCTGACCTTCGACGGCTTCGTGTCGACGCCGAGCGCGCAGGTCTCCCTGGGCCAGGATGGGCGCACGGTGACGATCGGCGATGAGACGACTCACTCCGTGTCTTCCGTCGACGTGGCGGGCATGAAGCTCGGCGGTGCGATCACGGTGCCGGAGGGCTCGCAGGTCGCGCAGGGCGCAACGACGCTCGCGGTCCTCGACGCGTCGGCCGGATACCTGTGGGTGGGGGACGCGAATCGTCCAGACGCCCTGAAGTACGACGACACGGAGGCCATCGCCGACGGCTTGGCCGGGGGCGTGGTGACGGTGTCGATGAAGGGCACTGTTTACGCCTACGCGCCGCAGTACGCGACGCTGACGACGGTGGCGCGCGCGGGGGCGACCTGGTCTGTGTCGAAGTCCACGCTTAGCGGTATTTCTGCTGGCGATGACCTGTCGATCACCGCGGTCGGCGACAAGCCCGTCATTTACGACGCGACGACCAATACACTCGTGCTGCCCTCGGGGCGCACGCGCGCGCTCAACGGGGACGGGATCGCCCCGGGCGCGTCCCTGCAGATGGCGGGTCCGGCCTCGTCCTCGGTGCTCCTGGCGACCGCCGATTCTCTCGTGAGCGTGCCGCTGGACGGCGGCGCCCCCACCGTGACGCCGGCGCAGGAGGGGTCGAGCATCGGCGGCGTCCCCGCGCCCCCGGCCTTCCACCAGGGCTGCCAGTACGGCGCGTGGGGCACCTCGGGTGCGGCGATCCGCGTGTGTGAGAGCGGCACCCAGCGTTATTCGAACGTCGAGAACCTGGCCACGTCGAAGCAGCCGGTCTTCCGCGTCAACCGCACCCGCATCGTCCTCAACGACGTCGATGCGGGCACCGTGTGGCTGCCCGACCGCGACATGATCATGGTCGACAACTGGGATCAGGACAACCCGGACGCCAACGAGGTCGAGTCGGACGAATCCAACCCCGACCTGCTCGAGCAGATCAGCGACCCGCAGCGCAACGAGAAGAACACGCCCCCCACGGCCGTCGACGACGACTTCGGCGTGCGCCCCGGAAAATCCACGCTCCTGCCCGTTTTGCAAAACGACTCCGATTCCGACGGTGACGTGCTCACCGCGGAGGCGACCTCGCAGCCTTCCTTCGGCTCCGTCGTCGTCACGCGCGGTGGGCGCGCCCTGCAGATCACGGGCGTCGGCGACGACGCGCAGGGGACGAGTTCCTTCACCTATTCCGCCTCCGACGGCCTGGCCTCGGCCACCGCGAACGTCTCCCTGCGGGTGCACCCGTGGAGCGAGAACGTCGGCCCCAAGCGCGTCCACGACGCCAACGTCAAGCTCGGCGCGGGCGCGCAGATTGAATACAACGTCCTGGCCGACTGGATCGACCCGGACGGCGACCAGATCTTCCTGGAGAGGGCCGAGGGCTCCGAGGGCCTGTCGGTTCAGTTCTCCGAGGACGGTACCCTGTCGATCCGCGACATCGGCGCCACCACGGGCGCCCACACGGTGTCCGTGTACGTGTCCGACGGCTGGCTGACCACCGAGGGTGAGCTGACCGTCCTCGTCCAGGAGCCCGGCAACATCGCGCCGATCGCGAACGCCGACTTCTACGTCGCGCGCGTGGGCGAACCCCTGGTGGTCGCGCCGCTGGCGAACGACACGGACCCCAACGGCGACGTTCTGACGCTCACGAAGGTCTCGACCGCACCCGCGTCGACGACGCTGGTGCCCGACCTGGAGCTGGGCGTCGTGACCTTCACGGGCTCGCAGGTGGGCTCCTACGAGTTCACCTACACCGTCAGCGACGGGCCCGAGGCCGTCGTCGGCGTCGTGCGCGTGGACGTCGTCTCCGGCGACGAGCACGCGGCTCCGGTCGCCGAGGACGATATCGCGATCCTGCCCAGCGGCGGCTCCGCCCTGGTCGCACCCCTGGCCAACGACACGGATCCCTCCGGCGGCGTCCTCGTCGTCCAGTCCATCGAGGTCGACTCTGACGCGGGCATCGAGGTGGCCCTCATCGACCGTCACCTCCTGCGCGTGACTGCGCCCGCCGGCCTCGACGACGTCGCGCGCTTCACCTACACGGTGTCCAACGGCTCGGGCGCCGCCACGGCCTCGGTGGCCGTCATTCCGACGCGCGCGAAGGATGATCGCGCCCCGCTCGAGCTGCAAGACGACTCGGCGAAGGTGCGCGTGGGTGACATCGCCTCCATCCAGGTCCTCGCGAACGACCGTTCGCCCTCCGGCCTGCAGATGAGCGTGTCCTCGTCCCTGGCGGGCACGGTCGACTCCGAGTACGGACATGCCTTCGTGACCGGTAACCTGGTGCGTTTCGAGGCCGGGCAGAAGACGGGCCGCGTCGACGTGACCTACACGGTGACCGACAGCGCCGGCAACACGGCCAGCGCGACGGCGACCTTCAACGTCATCGGCGCCGAGCAGGCGAATTCCGCGCCCCAGCCCAAGGCTCTGACGGCGTGGGCGGCCGCCGGCCAGACGACGCGCATCCCGGTGCCCCTCACCGGCATCGACCCGGACGGCGACTCCGTGACCCTGGTGGGCATCGACCAGCCCCCGACGATGGGCACGGCGACGCTGGGCACCGAGTGGATCGAGTACACGCCGAACTCGGATGCTTCCGGCACGGACGTGTTCACCTACACGGTCGAGGATCGCCTGGGCCGTCAGGCGAAGGCGCGCGTGCGCGTGGGCGTGGCACCGCCCTCGGAACTTAACCACAACCCGGTTGCGCTGCCCGACGTCATCCAGGCGCGCCCGTCGCGCACCATCGAGGTCAACGTCTTGTCGAACGACGTCGATCCCGACGGCGACACCCTGAAGCTGCGCGAGGGATCCCTGGAGTCCTCGAACAGCCAGGTGCAGGCCTCGGTCGTGTCGGCCACCTCCGTGTCGCTGACGACGCCCGCCGAGGAGAATCCTTTCGTCGTCACCTACGTGGTTGAGGACGGCCGCGGCGGATCCGCGACGGGTCAGTTGACGGTCAACGTTGCCGCGGACGCGCCGCTCATGGCGCCGATCGCGCGCGACGACCTCGTGTCGCTGTCCGACATGCCGCGTGATGGCGCCCCGGTCGAGGTCACCGTGCTCGCCAACGACGAGGATCCGGATGGCGCCCTGTCGGAGCTGACGATCTCCTCGAGCGCCGACGGCGTGAGCGTGGATAACACGACGCACAAGGTGACGGTGACACCGCAGACGGATCGCCGCCTCGTGGTCTACTCGATCACGGACCAGGACGGGCTGTCCTCCTCGGCGGTCGTGTCGGTGCCCGGCGCGGAACGCAAGGTGCCCGCGGTGAACCCCTCGCGCGTGCCGATCCGCCTGAAGGCGGGGGAGTCCAAGACCCTGTCCCTTGACGATTTCGTGATGGTCAAGCGTGACGCGCACGCCTACATTCGCGACGTGTCGACCGTGCGCGGGGGTGCCGGCCTGACGAACCTGACGGCCGACGAGACCTCCATTTCTTTCACCGTCGATTCGAGCTACGTGGGTAAGACCTTCGTGAACGTCGAGGTCTTCGACGGGCGCGAAGGAGACGATTCAGCGTCCTCGGCGTCGCTGACCCTGCCGATCCAGGTGGAGGCCACGCAGAACCACCCGCCGACGATCACGCCGACGGTGATCCGCGTCGCGTCGGGCGAAGAGACGTCCGTGAACCTGCCGCTGATGGTTTCCGACCCGGATACGCCCGACCCGTCGTCCTTCACCTACCGCGTGTCGGACATCCCCTCGGGTATCACGGTGCGTAATGAGTCGGAGACCCGCCTGGCGGTGAGCGCGGAGGCCGGTACGAGGCCGGGGCCCGCTGGCTCGCTGACGCTGAGCGTGGACGATGGCTCGGGCAGCCCGGTGAGCGCGAAGGTGCCGATCGAGGTCGTGGCCTCGACGCGCCCGCTCATCCAGACGTCGCTCGCGCAGATTGTCGCGGATGCGGGCAGCACCGTGAACGTGGATCTGACGCAGTACACGACGAACCCGTTCCCGGACACGCCGATCACGATTCAGCGGGCGACCGTTGAGGTCGGCGAGGGCACGGTGGACCCGCAGGGCACGGTCCTGGCGGTGAGCCCGCGCGCGGGCTTCCACGGGAACATGGTGATCGTCTATCGAGTGATCGATAAGACGTTGGATTCCTCGCGCGTGGTCGAGGGTCGCGTGTCGGTGACGGTGCGCGACCGCCCGGATCGCCCCGAGAACGTTCAGGTGACGCCCACGGGCGCGGGGCGCGCGAGCGTGTCCTTTACGCCCGGCGCGGATAACGGTGCGCGCATCACGCAGTACATGGTGACGAGCTCGCAGGGCGGGGGCGCGGTGTGTGAGCAGACGGTGTGTGAGGTGTCGGGTCTGACCAACGGCGCTCGGCACAAGTTCACCGTCGTTGCCCGCAACGCCGTCGGCGATTCCGACCCGTCGGAGCCCTCGGCGGATGTCCTGGTCGACGCGACGCCGGCCAAGATGGCCGTGCCGACCCTGTCGGCGGGCGACGGTCAGGTCACCGTGACGTGGGGCGCTCCGGACAACGAGGGGTCCCCGATCACGAAGTATGAGATCGCGGTCAACGGCGGCGATGGTTCCAGCAAGCAGACGACGGCGGACGCCTCCGCCACGTCGGCGACAATCGGCGACCTGGAGAACGGCGTCAACTACACGGTGTCGATCGTCGCCCGGAACGGCGCGGAGAAGCAGGCCGAGTGGTCCCTGCCGGCGAACGCGACCCCGCACGGCAAGCCGGATCCCGCCACTGGGATCACGCTGAAGCACGTGGGCTCGAGCGCCGATGGGTCGACGGGTTCCGTCGACGTCTCGTGGAAGCTTGGTCGTTCCGGCGGCACCAACTGGGGGACCACGACCGTGACTGTGGACGGGAAGCCGATACCGGTCGACGGCTCAACCACGTCCGTCCACGTCGACGGCGTCACGCCCGGCAACTCGGTGTCCGTGACCGTGGACCTGTCCAACGCCGAGGGCGACCATTCGTCCTCGAGTCAGACCTTCTCGCTGTCGACCGTGCCCATGCCGATCGGCGCGCCGACACTCGAGGGCACGGGCAGGCACGGCCAGCTGGTGGTCAGGAACCTGAACAAGGCGCCCGGTAATGGCTTCGCCGTCGGCGAGTTGAGCCTGCGCTACTCCTCGGATCCGAGCTCGTGTGTCGATGGTTCGGAGGCTCGCGACGGCATGATCATCGAGGGCAGCGGTATTGCTGCGCGCACCTACTACTTCTGCCAGGTGGGTCTGGCGACCTCGGGTGACACGGTTGCGTCGACTCCCGTGCGCGCCGATGGACAGCCCATCGCGCCCCCGACCCTGCAGGGAGTGACGATCTCGAAGGCCGGGCCCGGCGCGGTCCGCGTGAATGTGGCCGTCGCCGAGGCCTACCCGGCCATGACGGAGTTGACGGTGACGGTGGGTGGCCAGCAGGTCAACATGTTGGGCTCGCAATCCGTGGTGGTTAACAACCTCCCCGAGGGCGCGCAGGTGAGCGCCCACGTGGTTGCCAAGAATTCGCAGGGCGAGGCCTCGGCGGACTCCAACGGCATCACCACCGAGCTGGGCGTGTCCACCAAGTGGGTCGAGAACTGCAGCCCGGGCGTCGCCGGGCAGGTCCCCGGCCAGGTGTGCCACACCTTCAACCTGGTGGCCCCCGGCTTCACGCCGAACGCGTCCGTCGAGCACGTGTGCCGCGTCTCCTCCGACGTCGATCCCGGCCGCATCTATCTGGTGAAGGTGGGCGGCCCCGAGGTCGAGTCCGGTGTTCCGACGCGGGCCGGCTCTCAGGCCGAGCTGAACGGGGCGGTGCGAGTGGAAAGCTGCGAGCCGGGCCGGTAACGGCCGGGGCGTGAGAGGAACCGATCTGATGGGAGGAACGCCATGAAGCGTGTGAAGGCCGACATCGGCCTGACGGAACGACCGCGCGTCCTGCGGGCCGTCGCCTCGGCGCGTACCGCACTGGATCGTCGTCTCCGCGCGATCCCGGGAATGCGCTACGTGCTGGCCGCGTGCGGCATCGTCACCCCCTTCGGGTGGCTGGTGATCGCCTCGGCGATCGCGGGACTGGTGGTCGCGGGAGTCGTGGGATGGGCCGAGGCCTTCGCGCTGGCCATCGCGTGCGTGGCCCTGCTGGTCATCGCGATCGTGCTCGTCGCCGCCCCCTCGCCCTACCGCGTGTCGCTGCGCCTGCCCCAGGAGAGGGTGACGGCCGGCCAGACGGCTCTGGGCGAGATCCGCGTCGTCAACGACACCTCCCGCCGCGGCGGCTCCGAGGTCATCGAGCTGCCCATCGGCGCCGGCGTCGCCGAGTTCGTCATCCCGGGCGTACCCTCTCACCGGACGTGGGACGAGTTCTTCTCCGTCGTGACCCGCCGCCGCGGCGTCATCGAGATCGGCCCGGCCCGCACCGTGCGCTCTGACGGCCTGGGCCTGCTGCGCCGCGTGCGTTCCTGGGATAACCCGGTGACCCTCTACGTCCATCCGCGCACGGTGCGTGTGCCTTTCGACGCGACCGGCTTCCAGGTCGACGTCGAGGGCGTGGTGACGGCGAAGCTGTCCAGCTCCGACGTGTCCTTCCACGCGCTGCGCGACTACGAGCCGGGCGACGATCGACGCGCCGTGCACTGGCAGTCCACGGCCCGCCTCGGCAAGCTCATCGTGCGCCAGTACGAGGAGACGCACCGCTCCCACCACCTGATCGTGCTCGACACGGCGCGCTCCTCCTGGGATCGTGACGCCTTCGAGGACGGGGTGTCGGTGGCCGCTTCCCTCGCCCTGGCGGGGATTTCCGCCTCGCGCACGGTGTCTTTTGCCGCGGGCAAGCGGTGGATTCCGGCGACCGGGGCGGTCAGCATGCTCGACTCCCTGGCCTCACTGACGTACTCCGGGCGTTCGAACATCACGGCGCTCGTGCGCCGCGCCTTCGCCTCGTGCCCGTCGGCCTCCTACGTCAGCGTCATCGCGTCCCCCGCGGTCACGGACGAGGAGGCCGCGCACCTCGCGCAGGTCACTCCCCGCGATGTGACTGTGCAGATCCTGCGCATTAACCCGAAGCAGCGCGCGCGTCGGCGGAGCCTGGAGGGCGGCGTGCTTTTCGACTGTCCGTCGCTGCGCGAGCTGGCGCACTTGGTGGGTGATATCCGGTGACTGTTGATGCTCTTGGTCGCGCCAGGCCCCGCCTGCCGCTCCTGTCCTTCTTCGCGTTGGCCGCGCTCTTCGTGGGGCCGGTCCTCACGCACGAGGCCGTCTTCGGGTCGTCCGTCGGCCTGATCGCCGCCGGTTCAGGCGTCGCGGTCGGCCTGCTCATCGCGGCTGCCTCGACGCGCTGGTCGTGGGACACGCTCTCGACCCTCGCGGCGCTGCTCGTCGCCTACTTCCTGCTGGGCGGCCCGATCGCCCTGCCGTCGACCGTGCGCTGGGGCGTCGTGCCCACGACGGACACGCTGCTGACCCTCGTGCGCGGCTCGGTGAGCTCGTGGAAGGACCTCCTGACGCTGACGCCGCCGGCGGCCTCCTACGTGGGCCCCGCGCTGGTCCCGTGGATCACGGGCCTGCTGTGCGCGCTGATCTCCGGCCTCGTCTCGGTGCGGTGGGGGCGTCCGCTCCTGGGCATCATCCCCGTCGCCGCGATGGGCGTCGTGGGCCTGGCTTTCGGCCTGTCCGGGGTCGTGCCGCCCGTGTGGCCGTTCATGGTGTGGTTCGCGGGCGCGTTCCTGTGGCTCGCGTGGGCTTCTTCCCACCAGCGCCTGTCGCTGGGCTTGGACGTGTCCGTCAATCGACGAGGCCGTGGCGGGGCGAGCGCTGCGACGGCCTCGACGCGCGGTCCCTCCCGTCAGGCGGTGTTCCGTTCCCGGCGGCTGTTGGCCTCGTCCCTGATGATCGCGCTGGCGGTGGGCGTGGCCCTGCCGACGACGGCCTCGTGGGGGCCGGTGGGCCGACGGATCGTGGCCCGCGAGAAGGTGGAGCCGCCGTTTAACGTGCGTCAGTACCCGTCGCCGCTGTCGGCGTTCCGCCATTACAAGAAGGACCTGGCGGAGCAGACGGTCATGACGGTGCGTGGGCTGCCGGCGCGCACGCGCGTGCGCTTGGCGGCGTTGGACGTGTACGACGGGACGACCTTTACGATGAGCGCCCCGAAGAGCCAGGTTTCCACCTCGGTCGCGGCCCAGTCGGATGGGCAGGCGTCGACGGTGAGCGTGCGTAACGGCTACGTGTCGGTTGGCTCGACGATTCCGCGTACTCGGTCGCAGGGCACCGACGGCTCGTTCACGGCGACGATCGAGACCTCGGGCATTGTGGGCCCGTGGGTGCCGGTGGCCGGTGACGTCCGCTCGGTGACCTTCGGCGGGGAGAACGCTCGCGCACAGCAGGAGGGCCTGCGCTTTGACATGTGGGCGGATGCGGCGCTGACGACGGGCCTGCCCGCACAGCCGCAGACGGTGACGATCAGCGCGGACTCGATCGTGACGCCGACGGATTCGCAGTTCGCGGGCGCGACGCCGGTGAAGTTCCATTCGGATACGGACGAGCCCTACCCGAGCGGCCTCGACACGTTCATGGCGAGCATTGTGGGCTCCGCGTCCTCGCCGATTGAGAAGGCGCGCGCGATCGAGCAGTACCTGCACAATGAGGGTTACTACTTGACGGAGAACACGGATCAGTCGCGCCCGGGTCATCACCTCAATCGACTGTCCGCGATGGTGTCGGATAGCGGCCAACTGATCGGCGACGACGAGCAGTATGCGGCCCTGATGGCGCTCATGCTGCACCAGCTGGGCTGGAACGCGCGCGTCGTGATCGGCGCGTACCCGTCGGGCGAGTCGGCGGACGCGAGCACGCTTGTGGGCACCGACATGCACGTGTGGGTTGAGATGGAGTTTGAGGGCATCGGCTGGGCCGTGTTCGATCCGACGCCGGATAAGGACCGGGTGCCGCAGGACAATTCGGAAAAGAAGAAGAATTCGCCGCGTCCCCAGGTGCTTCAGCCGCCGGAGCCGCCCGAGGAGCCCGTGGAGTTGCCGCCGGTGAACCGCGACCAGGACGTGGCCGCGAAGGAACCGCCGGGGGCGGGCATCCCGTGGCTGCTGATCGGCACCGTGTCCGGTTCGCTGCTCCTGCTGCTGGCGCCGTTCGCGCTGATTGCTGCGCTCAAGGCCAGGCGGACTCGCGTGCGCCGCAAGGCCTCGCCTGGCGTGGCCCTGGTGGGTTCGTGGGACGAGGTGGTGGACATGGCGATTGACGCGGGCGTGCGCGTGCGCGCCGACCAGACCCGCCAGGAGGCGGCGTGGGCGCTGGCGTCGTTCTGGAAGCTGCGCGAGGGCCAGGAAGAGGGAGCCGAGGCGCAGCGCGTGGCGTCCCAGGCCTCGACGTCGGCGCTGATCCCGGGGTGGACGCTGTTCCGTGAGCGCGTGCCGATGACCGTGGCGATCGCTCGCCGCGCGGACGTCGCTGATTTCGCGGCGGCGACGGGCGGCCAGAAGGAAGCGGAGTCCGCGTGGTCGGACGTCGATCAGCTCAAGCGGTCCCTGGCGTCTTCTGCGAGCCTGTGGGTGCGCCTGCGGCGTCGCTTCTCGCTGCGTTCGCTGCTGCGCACGTGGAGGCGCCCGCCGGCGGCCGGGAAGGAGTCGGTACGAGGCGTGGGTTCCTTGCTGGAGGACGGCGAGGATGCGGATGGTCCGCTGGAGAATCCGTCGAGCGGGAGGAGTAGGCCGTGACGCGTGGAGCGGTTGTGGGCACCGGCCCGCACATTGAGGGTTTCCGGTGGATTCGTGCCCTCGGGTCGGGCGGATTCGCGGACGTGCACCTGTACCATCAGCAGGTTCCGTCGCGTGACGTCGCGATCAAGGTTGCTCGCCCGAATGTGGAGGGCTGCAACGAGGCGATCAGGTACGAGGCCGACGCGATGGCTCGCGTGTCGAGCCACCCGGCCATCGTCAACCTGTACGGCGTGGGGTCGCTGCCCGACGGCCGCCAGTTCCTCATCATGGAGTACTGCCCGGTCGCGAATATCGCGGATCAGGTGCGGGCTCGCCCGATGGATCTGGCGTCGGCGTTGGACATGATGATCCGCATTTCGTCGGGCGTGGAGATGCTGCACCGGTCGGGCTACGTGCATCGGGACATTAAGCCCGGCAACATCATGCTGGACTCGTACAAGGCGCCGGTGTTGACGGATTTCGGCGTGAGTGCGCGCATTGGCGAGGGCGCGGGCGGCAGCGTCGACGGTTTTTCGGTGCTGTGGGCGCCGCCCGAGCAGCACGATGGGAACTCGGTCGCGGAGCCGTCCCAGGACGTGTGGGCGTTGGCGTCGTCGCTGTGGACGCTGCTGGTGGGCCGCAGCCCCTTCGAGGATCCGATTGGGGATAACACGACGGTTGCGGTCGCGATGCGGGTGCGTTCAGGGCGCCTGCGCGGGGTTGCGCGCGCGGACGTGCCCGAGGAGCTCGACGAGGTGCTGCGCGCGGCGATGAGCGTGGATCCGACGCGCAGGACCCGCTCCGCCCTGGCGTTTGCTCAGTCGCTCCAGGGTATTCAGCGCCTGGCGGGGCTTCCCGTGACTCCGATTGAGGTGCGCGATGCGCCGCACATGCCTCGGCCCTCGGTGCCGGGACCGGCGTCCCCGGCTGGCTTCCCGGTTCCGGTGCCCTCCCAGGGGGAGGGGACGAGGCCTCGGGGGGCGTCGGCCGCGCAGGACGCGACGATCCGCTCGGGTGTGGGTTTTGATTTTTCGGAGTCCGGCGTCGTGCCGATCGCGGACTCGTGGCATCATCCGCGCAACCTGTCGACGGGCCGCGCGGCGGAGACGTCCTTCGACGACGAGGAGGAGCGTGTCGTCCGGCGTCTGCCCGTTCCCGCGATCATTGCCCTCGTGCTGGTGGGCGCGGTCGTGGTGGCGGGCCTCGTCGTCGCGATGCTGACGGGCGGCGGGCACTCGGTGCGTATCGACCCTACGGAAGCGCCGACAGCGAGCCAGGAGGATCCGAGTAAGCTCACGGTGCCTCCGGCGGCTCCCACGGGCCTGAGCGGCCGTGTGGAGGGCGATTCGATCGTGTGGACGTGGACGGCGCCCGCCGATTCGAACTACACGAGCGACCAGCTGATGTTCCAGTACCGCCTGGAGCGCCCGGGTGAGGCGCCGCTGGGCGCGTCGAGCCCGGTCGCGTCCGTGACGCTGCCCGCGACGCGCGGCGGCGACAATTGTTTGACGGTGCGCACGGTCGTGGCGTCATCGGGCTTGCAGTCCCAGTCGATCAACGCCTGCGTGGCGGTGAATTGAGCGCTTAGCGGCCGCGGCCCGGCTTGCGCAGCCAGGAGACGACGACGAGGCAGCCGAGGAACGTGACGCACGCGAAGGCGATGCCTGCGATGGTCAGGTCGGCGCGGGTGCGGGCTTCGGCGCCGGAGGAGCGTTCGGTGACGGGCAGGATGGGGGGAGTGTCGTTTCCGCTGGTGCCCGTCATGGGATTGATGGGGCCGTCGACGTGGGCGTTTGCGGCGATGGTGACGGCCGCGTAGGGGTTGATCATGCCCCAGCCGATGGCGGTGGTCGATGCGATGGGGTTGGCACGGCGTGCGGTGGCTTCGAGGCGCCACTTCCACATGGCCGGTGTCTCGTCGGGGTGCGCGGAGGCGACCAGCGCGGCGGCGCCCGCCGCGTAGGCGCTCGCGAAGGAGGAGCTGCCGGTGGTCTCGTTGTTGGCTTCGCCGGTCAGGCAGTCGCCGCCCGCGACGGCCGTGGTGAGCGCGGCGATGGAGGGCGCGGCGATGTCGACGTGGACGCCGGAGACTTGGCCGCCGTCGGGTACTCCGGCCGTGGCGCTGGTGACGGCGAGGACGGCGGGGATCGCGGCCGGGTAGCGCGGGACGGTGTCTTCGCCGTACTGCTGGACGATCTGGGAGTCGGCGTTGCCCGCCGATGCGACGACCAGGGAGCCGGCCGCGGTGGCGGCTGCGACGGCGGCGTCGAGGCGGGAGTCCGGGGTGGGCTGGGACTGCGGGACGACGATGATCTGGGCGCCTTGCGCGGCGGCCCATTCGATGCCCTGGGCGGTCTTGCCCGCGTCGAGGCCGGTTGGCCCCTGCTGGGGGTCCTCGTTGAAGGTGTCGTAGACGCGCACGGGCAGCAGGGCGACGCGCGGGGCGACGCCTTCGAGTGCGGATTGTTCGGGGAGCAGGCGCGAGGCGATGATGCCGGCGACCTGGGTGCCGTGACCGTAGGTGTCGGTGCGCCCGTCGCCGCCATTGACGAGGTCGAGGCCGGGCAGGACGACTGAACCGGAGGGGAAACGGGCCGAATCTGCGCCGCCGTCGGTGGCGGGGTTGACGGGGGTGAAGTGTTTGCTGGTGGGGCTGATGCCGGAGTCGACGATGGCGACGGTGACGTGTTCGCCCTTGGTGATGTCCCAGACGCGCTCGAGGTCGATGCGTTTGTCGGCGCTCTGCGGGTAGGAGCTGATGAATTCGGTGCTGGACAGGCAGCCGCCGGAGTTCTTGCCGGCCGTGGCCGTGGCCGTGGCCGTGGGCGTGGCCGTGGGGGTAGGAATGGGGGTCGGCGTGTCGGCGTGGCTGGGCACGGCGGCGCTGACGGAGAGGCAGGCGCCGACGAGCAGGCAGGCGCCCGCGCGGAGGGCGTGACGGGCGCCGGTGGTGCGCGCGAGCGTCATGACTTGCCTCCGCTGGCGACCTCCCGGCGCGCGGCTCGGTTCGACAGCTCGACGCCGCTGGGGATCAGTTCGAGCCACTGTTCGGGCACGGTCTGGACGTAGTCGGTGCCCCAGCCGAGGCGCTGGAGGGTGTCCTTCTGGTCGTCGCCGAGGGAGTGGCGCAGGCCGAGGTCGGATACGAAGGTCAGGGGCGTCTCCGTTTGGCCGTTGGTGGATCCTTGGGCGAGGGTGCCGTAGCCGGATTTGACCAGGGCGGAGCCCGCCGAGTACGAGGCTGGGGTGGCGGCCGTCGGGTCGAGGTTCCAGGTGGAGCGGCGCGCGCCTTCCTGGGACATGAAGGTCAGCGTGGCGTGGGCGGTGGTGGAGCTCTGTTGTGTGGTGACGGCGCCGGAGGAGTCGGACTTGCCCTGTTCGAGGGTGGCGCAGGGGACCTGGTCGCGCACGCGCACGACCTTGGGGTTGTCGTCGTCGGAGCCGGAGGTGGTGGAGTCGGAGTCGAAGGGGTAGAGGCCTTCGAGGGCCGCCCACTCCTTGGGGAAGGGCGAGGGCTCGACGTCGGTTTTCGCGATGGTGAAGGCCTGTGCGAAGGCGCCGGGCTGGATCGTCAGAGCGGTTTCGATGGTTCCGTTGGGGGCGAGGGGGCTGCCTTCGTAGAGTGCGGCGGCGAGGGGGGACAGCGGGTAGGCGTGGCCGGTGCTGACGAGCACGTAGTACGTGGTCGAGCCGGTGTCTTTGACCGCGATGATGCTGCCCTGGCGCAGGGAGTTGTTGTTCTGCGGGTAGGAATCCATGGGGCCGCCGGGATTCTCGACTGTCCAGGTGGCCAGGTCGGGTCCGTCGTCGAAGAGGGAGATCCAGTTCGGGTTGACGGAGATGGGGGAGGAGCCCAGGCGCAGGCGGGCGACGGTTTCTCCCGCGGCGGCGGGGATGCGGAACTTGGAGGAGCCGGAGACGATGTAGGAGTCGGTGCCTCCGACGGGGGCGACGTAGGCGCTGCGGGCGGCGCGCAGGCCGTTGCTCTTGAGCAGCGAGGAGTTGCCGATCCACGTGAAGGTGCGTTCGGCGATGGCGCAGCTCGTCCAGTCGGCGGTCATGTGGTTCTTGTCGGAGGGGACGTCCTCGGGCGCGTCGGCGATGCCCAGGGCTTGGCCTTGGCTGTACTTCGCCAGGTCGGTGTCGGAGATCTTCATGGTGCCTGTGGAGGAGTCGCCGAGGAGGCGCGCCGAGGTCCGGTTGGAGATCGGGTGCCACTGTCCGTCTTGGAGGTAGTAGCGGGCACCGGAGCTGGAGACGACGGCGAGGCCGGCGGATTGCTTGTTGTCGGCGCCGGGGTAGAGGAAGCGCAGGCCGACGCTCACGAGGAGCATGACGACGGCCAGGGCGGCTCCGATGACGAAAGGACGCGTCGGGGCCTGGGGTTCGACTTCTTTTCCTTCGGGCGAGCCTGCGACGAAGGAGGTGATCAGGCGTCGGCGGTTGTAGCGCTGGGCCTCGAGAATGTCCTTATTGGATGCCATTTACATTCCCCACATGTACAGAGCGAAGGGCGGCACGGCGATGATGACGAGCGTGCTGATCGTGTCGGCGGTGCGCGAGAGCCAGGGGCGGGTCTTCGGGGTGACGACGTTGGTGGCCAGCACGAGGAGGCTGCCTGTCAGGGAGGTGACGAGCACGAGGAGCAGCGAGGAGGCCGACTGGAGGGCGGCGGCGTAGGCGGCCCACGCGAGGACGGCCATGCCGGAGAGGACTCCGATGAGGACCTCGACGCGCGAGCGGATGGAGCGGGTGGAGAGCATGAGGGCTGCCCCGATCAGGGCGGACAGTGCGATGCCCTGGGAGGTGGAGCACAGGATGGGCGTGAGGATGACCAGCGCGAGGCAGGTGCCGAGTCGGATGGACACGGACATGGACACGCCCATGGAGACGGACTTGTCGATCTGCCGAGGGTCAATCTGGGCGGCAGCTGAGGGGCCGGTGACGCGCACGGGCGTCGAGGCCATGGCGAGCCACGGGATACTCAGGCAGGCGAGCAGGAGGAGCGCGGCGAGGAGGGCGGAGATACGTTCGGGTTGAATGCCGAGGGTGCCGGACAGGAGGCCGAAGAGGCCGAGGGACACGCCGATGATGGCGGGTGTGAGGCCGCTGGCGCGCAGTCGGCCGGGCAGGACGAGGGAGCTGAGCGCCCCGACCGTGAGGGCGACGCCTGCGGCGAGTGCGCCGTAGGCGGTCCATGGGCCGGCGGGTAGTGCGCCGGCGATTGAGCAGGCGAGGAGGACGGGCGCGCAGTTCGCGAGCACCGCGACGGCGGGCTTGTCGAGCCTGCGTGCGACGACGGCGGCGGTGCCGGTCAGGAGGAGCGCGCCGACCGCGCCGATGATGGGGTAGGCGATGGTGCGGATCTCGTTCAGTGAGGACACGACGCCGGAGAGTGAGGAGCCTTGGGATGCGCCGGATAGGAGCAGGACGCCGGCGAGGCCGACGAAGAGCGCGGAAGCATAGGCGGAGAGCTGGAGGGAGTCAAGGGGTGTCCACGGGTCGACCGTGTTCTCGACGGCACTTCCCACGGCCTCGACCAAGTCGTCGAAGCGTTGATCGTCGCGTCCCTGGCCGGCGCGCTCAAGAGTGAGGGAGGCGCCCGCGCGTACACCTTGGTCGCGCAGGCACAGGGACTGGTCGAGGACCTGTCCCGAAGAGGTTGACACCGTGAAGCCGGCGGATGCGCCGTAGACGTCCATGCGCCCGATGCTGCGCAGAATCGTGGGGATCAGCTCCGCCAGCGGAGACAGCTGTGGGACTGACAGGTCGACCGTTTGATCGTCGTAGGTGACCGTCAGTGGAGTGAGTGCAGTAGCGGTCTGCGTGCTCTGAACCATTGTCTCCTCCGGGTTGGGATGTTCATAGTCTGCCTGTTTGTGTTCGGCGGGGCAAACTGTCGGGCTCCTGGGACTTGGTAGAAGTTTGATGAGATTGTGTGGCGAAGGGTTAGACTTTTGGTGGGTTGTGTGGTTAGACTGGCGTTGCAAGTAGGGCGTTCCCGTTGTGGGGGCGTTCTCCCATCGATGATCTGGGAGGAAATATGACCGATCAGAAGGCTCTAGAGGGTGCGCTGCTTAAGGGCGCGCAGACTATTGAGGACGCGCAGGGGCAGATTCAGTCTGAGCTGAGCTCGCTGCAGTCGAAGCTGGCTGGCATTGGCTCTGCATGGCAGGGTGAGGCTGCGTCGGCGTTCCAGAAGGTGATGTCTCAGTGGGATGCTGAGGCTCGTAAGGTGACTGAGGCGCTCACGGAGCTGCATGCTGCGATGCGTTCGGCGGATGCGAAGTCTAAGGCGAACGAAGACGAGCAGGCCGCTGTGATGAACAAGTTCCAGTCGATGCTTGGCTGATTGAGAGTAGGGAAGGTTTTTTATCATGGCTGATATTCTGTACAACTACGGTCAGATTGAGCAGGCTGTTGCTGATATGGGTGCGGGTGTGAACTCGCTCAATGGCAAGCTTGAGGATATGGATTCGCAGCTGCGTCAGCTGCAGTCGTCCTGGGATGGTCAGGCGAAGCAGGCGTATGAGGTGTCTAAGGCGAAGTGGACTGATGGCATGAACGGGATCGTGGAGATCCTGCAGAGTGTGTCGGCTGCTGTGTCTGAGGCTCGTCAGTCTGC
>NZ_ALIY01000179.1:0-1169 GCF_000283035.1 Actinomyces sp. ICM58 | reverse complement strand
GAAATGGCCGCGTCGCTCGCCGACGAGGAGACCCCGGACGAGCCGGTCGTCCACCCCGGCTGGTACGCCGTCGCCGAGGAGGCGCGCCTGGACGCCGAAACGCGCCCCACCCCCAAGGTGGAGCCCGCGGCGCGCGTGTCCATCATGGACTTCTTCCCCGCGGTGGCACCCACCGGCGCCGAGGCCGACATGCTGCGCGCCGTCACCGGCCAGATTCCCGCCGTCGGCAGCGTCGAAACGGACACTGAGGGCGAGCCCGCCGCGGGTGACGCCGAGGAGAAGCCCGAGGCTCCCGCCGAGTCCGGCGAGTCCGACGCGGAAGCGGCGGATTCGGCTGGCGATGACGT
Source organism: Actinomyces sp. ICM58 (assembly GCF_000283035.1). NCBI lineage: Bacteria > Bacillati > Actinomycetota > Actinomycetes > Actinomycetales > Actinomycetaceae > Actinomyces > Actinomyces sp. ICM58. The sequence continues at coordinate 822 of NZ_ALIY01000179.1, read as the reverse complement.
GCCGGACGACCAGGCTGACGCCGAGGAGACTGTGGACGCGGCGGCCGACACCGCGGAAACGGCGGATTCGGCGGAGGGCGCCGAAGAGGCAGACGACCAGGCTGACGCCGAGGATGCTGTGGACGCGGGGGCCGACACCGCGGATGCGGCGGATTCGGCGGAGGATGCCGAAGAGGCTGACGACCAGGCTGACGCCGAGGAGGCGACCACCGTCATGACGCCCGTCGAGACCGCCGAGGCCGTGACCGTCGACGCTGAGGCCACCCAGGTCCTGCCGACCATCGAGGAACAGCCCGCACTCGACGAGACGCTCGTACTGCCGACCGCCGACGCCGCGGCCAAGGCAGCGGACGCGGCCAGTGCCGCCCCCGACGGCTCCGACGAGGTGGAGCCCGCCACGGCCTCCGCCAAGAAGGCGCCCGCGAAAAAGGCGGCCGCGAAGAAAGCGCAAACAGCGAAAAAGGGAGGCAAGAAGGCCTCGCCGAGCGCCAAGAAGGCAGTGACCGAGGACGAGGACAAGGCGGAGAACGCCTCAGAATCAGCCGCCGCCAAGGACGCGAAGGCTCCCGCCAAGAAGACGGCGACCAAGAAGGCGAATGCCAAGAAGGGAAGCACAAAAAAGGCCTCCGCCAAGAAGGCCGCGACCAAGAAAACCTCGACCGCCAAGTCCGCCACCGCCAAGTGAGCGTCCCCGCGAGGCAACCACTGCCTCGTCCATGACGCCGGCGAAACACCCCGCGCCGCCCGCGGCCGCACCCGAGAGTGCGCGCCCGCGGGCGGCGCGCGACAATGGAACCATGAACGCTACCGACCCCGCCGCCC
>NZ_ALIY01000178.1:0-18077 GCF_000283035.1 Actinomyces sp. ICM58 | reverse complement strand
TACCGGGCCCGAATGCATCGGTCTCAGTCGAGCGACACAGGCGTCACGCCGTAGGGCGCCAGGCCCGCCACTCCCCCGTCGCGCGCAGTCAGCACGCTGACGCCATCCGCCATGATCGCGATCGAATGCTCCCAGTGAGCGGCGTCGCGGCCGTCAATCGTGCGCACCGTCCACTCGTCGTCATCCGTGCTCGACGCGATGTCTCCGCGGGTCAGCATCGGCTCGACCGCCAGAACCATGCCCGGCTTGAGGCGCGCCTGAATGCCGCGCACGTTGTAGTTCAGAACGTCCGGAGGCATGTGCATCTTGGTGCCGATGCCGTGGCCGACGAACTCCTCGATGATGCCGGCCTCCCAGCCGTTGATGAGAGCGTTCTCCGCGACGACGGTCTCAACCGCCTTGCCGACGGCGCTGATGCGCTTGCCGGTCGCGAGGCCGGCGAGGGCAGCCCACAACGATTCGCGAGTCACCGCGTCGAGCTCGCGGCGCTCGCGCAGCGTCGTCTCGTCGACGCCGGCAATCGCGCCCGACGCGCGGGTACCGGCGGCAAAGTCGGCGTCCTCAATGAAGGACTCGCCGACGATCACGCTAAACGCCGCGTCACCGTGCCACTGCTTGTTCCCACGTTCGACGAACGCGCCGCAGTCGAAGGACACGATGTCGCCAGGGGCCAGCTCGTAGTCGCCGGGGATACCGTGGACAATGACATCGTTGACAGAGATGCACACCGTCGCCGGGTAGCCGTAATAGCCGAGGAAATTCGACGTGGCACCGCCGTCGGCAATGGCCTGGGCGCTCACCTCGTCCAGCTCACGCGTCGTGATACCGGGACGAACCGCGGCGCGCAGCGACTCGTGGATCGATGCGACGACCAGCCCAGCCTCGCGCATCCAGCGCAACTGCTCGACAGACTTAAGCTCGATGTGGGGCATCGCTTACTTCGCCACCGAGTCCAGGATCGCGAAGATGCGCTCCGTTACCTCGTCGATTGAGCCGCGGCCGTCCACGACCTCGAGCAGGTCCTGATCGACGTAGTAGGTCGCCACGGGCTCCGTCTGCTGGTGGTAGACCTCGAGGCGGTGACGCATGACGGGCTCGGTATCATCCGTGCGGTGCTGCTCCTGCGCGCGCTTAAGCATGCGCTCCACGACCTCGTCCTCGTCGACCTGGATCTCCAGGACGACGTCGATGGACTTGCCCAGGTCCAAGAGCATGTCACGCAGGACGTGCGCCTGCTCGACGGAACGGGGGTAGCCGTCCAGGAGGAAGCCGTTCGCCGTATCCGGAGCCGCCAGGCGCGCCTTCACCATGGCGTTCGTGACCGAGTCAGGAACAAACTCGCCGCGGTCCATGTAGGCCTGCGCCTGCTTGCCGATCTCCGTGCCCTCCGCCATGTTCGCGCGGAAGATGTCACCCGTCGAGATGGCGGGAATGTCCAGGCGCTCGGCGATGCGCGAGGCCTGAGTGCCCTTGCCAGCTCCGGGAGGGCCGAGGAGGATGACGACTGTCATTTCAGGAATCCTTCGTAGTGATGCTGCTGCAGCTGAGTGTTGATTTCCTTCACCGTCTGCAGACCAACGCCAATGATGATGAGGAGCGTCGTGCCGCCGAAGGGCATCTGCGAGCTCGACAGCTTCAGCGGGATGATCGCCAGGGACGGCAGGAGGGCGATGATCACCAAGTACAGCGCGCCGGCCGACGTGATTCGGTTGATCACGTAGCGCAGATACTCAGCCGTGGGACGGCCCGCACGGTACCCGGGGATGAAGCCTCCGTACTTCTTCATGTTGTCCGCGACCTCGTCAGGGTTGAACGTGATCGCCGTGTAGAAGAACGTGAAGAACAGTGTCATCAGGGCGTAGATCGTCAGGTAGAACGAGGAGCCCTGCGTGAAGTGCGCCGAAATCCACTGGACCCAGCCGTCCTCGGTCTTGCCAAACTGGGCAATCATCGGAGGCAAGGCCAGGATCGACGACGCGAAGATGACCGGGATAACGCCGGACATGTTGATCTTGAGGGGGATGTAAGTGGTGGTGCCACCATACTGACGACGGCCGATCATACGCTTGGCGTACTGCACCGGGATGCGACGCTGCGCCTGCTCGACATAGACGACTGCGATGGCGACGAGAAGAAGGAGCGCCACGATGGCCGCGACCGAGCCCCACTTGCCGGCCTGACCAATGGAAAGCAGCTGCTCGGGCAGACGGGCGGCGATCGAGGTGAAGATCAGCAGGGACATGCCGTTGCCGATGCCGCGCTCGGTGATGAGCTCGCCAAGCCACATGATGACGCCGGTGCCGGCCATCATGACGATGATCATCATGATGAAGGTCATGACGGAGCGATCACGGATAACGTCCTCGGAGCAGGCCTGGAAGAGCTGCCCGCTGCGGGCCAGCGAGATCGTCGTCGTCGCCTGGAGGATACCCAGGAAAATCGTCAGGTAGCGCGTGTACTGGGTAAGCTTGGCCTGCCCGGTCTGGCCCTCCTTATGCAGGTCGTCAAATCGCGGAATGACGACCCTCAGCAGCTGAATGATAATCGACGCCGTGATATAGGGCATGATGCCCAGCGCGAAGATCGACAGCTGAAGCAGCGCACCACCCGAGAAAAGGTTCACGAGGTCAAGCAGCGAGGCCTGAGACTCCTGCGCCATACAGCGCTGCACGGCCTGCGAGTCGACGCCGGGCGTCGGAATGAACGACCCGAGCCGGAACACGGCCATGATGAACAGGGTAAAGAGCAGCTTCCGACGCAAGTCGGGGGTACGGAACGCCTGGGCAAATGCACCGAGCAAGGCTTCCTCCTACGGGTGATGGGCAGCGGGGCCAAAGCCCCTAGACTGACTTAGCTTACCCGACACGGGTAATAAATGGCGAGATCCAATCATTAATAGAAACGCTCGACCGCGTATTTAACGTCGCGCGGCGCGCGGCGCGCCCACGAACGGGGCGCAAGTCTTTCACCTCAACAAGGCTGTTTGACAACGCTCATCAGGCGAAAGACGGCAAAGACAACGGGGGTGGTCCATGAAGGACCACCCCCGTCTCACCTCAGCGGGCCGAGATGGAACCGCCAGCGGCAGTGATCTTTGCCTCGGCGGAGGACGACCAGGAGTCGACCTCAACCTCGAGCTTCACGCTCAGCTCGCCGGTACCGAGCACCTTGACGGGCGCGGAATCGCGAACGGCGTGCTTGGCGATGAGATCCTCAACCGTGACCTTGCCGCCCTCGGGGAAGAGTTCCCCGAGCTTGCCAACGTTCACGACCTGGTACTCAACGCGGAAGGGGTTCTTGAAGCCGCGAAGCTTCGGCAGACGCATGTGGATCGGCATCTGGCCACCCTCGAAGCCGGCAGCAACCTGGTAACGGGCCTTGGTGCCCTTGGTGCCACGGCCAGCGGTCTTACCCTTCGAACCCTCACCGCGACCCACGCGGGTCTTCGCGGTCTTGGCTCCGGGGGCAGGACGCAGGTGGTGCAGCTTAACGATCTGCGTCTTCTTCGTGGAGTCCGCCATTGTCAGTCGACCTCCTCAGCGGTCACCAGGTGACGCACGGTGCGAACGGCGCCCAAAACGGCGTCCGTCTGCTCACGCACGACACTCTGGCCGATCTTGCGCAGCCCGAGGGTGCGCAGCGTGTCCTTCATGTTCTGCTTCGCGTGAGCAGAGGACTTGACCTGCGTGATCTTGATGTTCTTCGCCATCACTTAGCCTCCCCTGCAGCGGCCTTATCGGCCTCGGCGGCCTCGGCAGCCGCGCGCTTCTCAGCCTCGCCCTCTGCGCGAGCGCGCAGCATGGACGCAGGAGCAACGCGCTCGAGGGGCAGGCCGCGACGAGCGGCGACAGCCTCGGGCTGCTCGAGCTGCTTAAGTGCGTCAACCGTCGCGTGGACGATGTTGATCGCGTTGGACGAGCCCAGCGACTTGGTGAGCACGTCGTGGACGCCCGCGGCCTCCAGGACGGCGCGCACCGGGCCACCGGCGATAACGCCGGTACCGGGGGCGGCCGGACGGAGCAGGACGATACCGGCGGTATCGCGGCCCTGCACCACGTGCGTAATCGTGCGGCGGATCATCGGGACGCGGAAGAAGTTCTTCTTCGCCTCCTCGACGCCCTTAGAAATGGCCTGGGGAACTTCCTTGGCCTTTCCGTAGCCGACGCCCACCGTGCCTTCGCCGTCACCCACGACAACCAGGGCGGTGAAGGAGAAACGACGTCCACCCTTCACGACCTTGGAGACGCGGTTGATCGTCACGACGCGCTCGATGTACTCGTTCTTGTTCTCGTTGTTCCGGCGGTTATCGCGATCGTTGCCGCGGCCGGAGCGGCGCTCACGGCGATCGTTGTTCTCGCCCGCGCCCGAACCGTTCCTGTCTCGCTGCTGTGCAGCCATCAGATGATCTCTCTTTCTTTCGGCTCGTTCACAGCTCGAGTCCGCCCTCACGGGCGGCCTCGGCAACGGCCGCAACGCGACCTGCGTACTTGTTACCACCACGGTCGAAGACGACAGCGGAGATACCGGCGGCCTTCGCACGCTCGGCGATCAGCGCGCCGACCTTGCGAGCCTTGTCGGTCTTCGTGCCCTCGGCGCCAGCGACGTCGGCCTCGATGTCGGAGGCAGACACCAGGGTGTGGCCAACCGTATCGTCGATAACCTGAGCCACCATGTGGCGGTTCGAACGGGTGACGACCAGACGGGGACGCTCGGGCGTGCCGTTGATCTTCTTGCGGAGGCGGAGGTGACGGCGCTTGCGAGCGACGAACTTGCCCTTGCCCTTGATCGAGTAAGCCATCACTTACCAGCCTTTCCGACCTTGCGACGGATGGTCTCGCCCACGTAGTGGATGCCCTTGCCCTTGTAGGGCTCAGGCTTCTTCAGCTTGCGGATGCGAGCAGCGGTCTCACCGACGAGCTGCTTGTCGATTCCGGACACCGTGAACAGCGTCTGGGACTTCGGAGCGATCGTGAACTCGATGCCCTCGGGCGGGGTGATGGTGATCGTGTGGGAGAAGCCCAGGGAGAACTCAAGGTCCTTGCCCTTGGCGACCACGCGGTAACCGGTACCCGTGATCTCGAGATCCTTCTTGTAGCCCTCGGTCACGCCAACGATCATGTTGGCGATCAGGGTGCGGGACAGTCCGTGGAGCGAACGCGAGGTGCGCTCGTCGTTCGGACGCTCGACGACAACCTGGCCTTCGTCGATCTTCGCGGTGATCGGCTCGGCGACAACGTGGCTGAGGGTGCCCTTGGGGCCCTTCACGGTCACGTTCTGGCCGTCGATCACGACGTCGACGCCGGCGGGGATAGCGATGGGGTTCTTACCAATTCGCGACATTGTTCAGCCTCCTCATCACCAGATGTAGGCGAGGACTTCCCCACCCACACCCTTCTCGGCTGCCTGGCGGTCAGTGAGCAGGCCGGAGGACGTGGACAGGATCGCCACGCCGAGGCCGCCGCGGACCTTGGGCAGGTTGGTGGACTTGGCGTACACGCGCAGACCGGGCTTGGACACGCGCTTGAGCCCCTGGATCGCAGCCTCACGGTGCGAGCCGTACTTCAGGTTGATCGTCAGGGTCTTGCCCACGCGGGCATCCTCGACGGAGGTCGAGGCAATGTAGCCTTCCTCGACCAGGATGTTCGCAATCGCGTTCTTGAGCTTCGAGTACGGCATGGAGACCGCATCGTGGTGCGCACGATTCGCGTTGCGCAGACGCGTCAGCATATCTGCAATCGGGTCTGTCATTGTCATGGGGGTTTATTCCCCTTCCTCGTCGCGGTTTCTCCGGTTACCCGGGACCTGCGACGTTCGTTTTACCAGCTGCTCTTGGTGACACCGGGGAGTTCGCCACGGTGGGCGAGCTCGCGCAGGCACACGCGGCACAGTCCGAACTTGCGGTACACCGAGTGCGGACGGCCGCAACGGTTGCACCGGGTGTAGGCACGCACGCCGAACTTCGGCTTGCGGGCAGCCTTGACCTTCAGGGATGTCTTGGCCATGGGTCAGTCCTCCTTGAACGGGAAGCCGAGGTGACGCAGAAGGGCGCGACCCTCTTCGTCGGTGGTGGCCGAGGTGACAACCGTGATGTCCATGCCGCGCACTCGGTCGATCGAGTCCTGGTCGATCTCGTGGAACATCGACTGTTCCGTGAGACCGAAGGTGTAGTTACCGTGACCATCGAACTGCTTGGAGGACAGTCCGCGGAAGTCACGGATACGGGGAAGCGCCGTCGAGAGGAGGCGGTCCAGGAACTCCCACATGCGGTCGCCGCGAAGCGTGACGTGAGCACCGATCGCCTGGCCCTCACGCAGCTTGAACTGCGCGATGGACTTCTTGGCGCGGGTAGTCACGGGCTTCTGGCCGGTGATCGCGGTGAGGTCGCGGATAGCTCCCTCGAGTGCCTTCGAGTCGCGAGCGGCCTCGCCGACACCCATGTTGACGACAATCTTCGTCAGTCCGCCGACCTGCATAACGTTCTCGTGCTTGAACTCAGCACGGAGCGCCTCGCGGATCTCGGAGACGTACTTTTCCTTCAGACGCGGGGCCATGCTCAGATCTCCTTGCCCTGCTCAACGCCGCGCTTCGCGCCGCCACGGGCCACGCGGACTCGGACGGTGCGGGTGCGGCCGCCACGCTCAACGGTGTCCTCGCGGAAACCGACGCGAACGCGCTTCTTGGTCTCGGGGTCGACCAGAGCGACCTTGGACAGGGCGATGGGGGCTTCGATGGTCTCGATGCCGCCGGCGCTGCCCTGCTGGCCCTGGCGCACGTGGCGCGTCTTCAGGTTGATGCCCTCGACGAGGACCTTGCCCTCGGCCGGGAACACCTGGATGACGCGGCCCTGCTTGCCCTTGTCGCCGGGCTTCAAGGGCTCGAGGCCCTCCTCGGCGCGGCGGGCGTTGCGCTTGGCCAGCGCCTTCTCGTCGGACGTGCGTCCGCGAACGACCTCGACGAGGTCATTCTTACGAATCTTGGCTGCCATGGATCAGATCACCTCCGGAGCGAGGGAGACGATACGCATGAACTTCTTGTCGCGCAGCTCGCGGCCCACGGGGCCGAAGATACGCGTGCCACGCGGCTCGCCATTGTTGTTGATGATGACGGCCGCATTCTCGTCGAAACGAATGTAGGAACCGTCGGGGCGGCGGGTTTCCTTACGCGTGCGAACGATCACTGCCTTGACGACTTCGCCCTTCTTGACGTTGCCGCCGGGGATGGCGTCCTTCACGGTGGCGACGATCGTGTCGCCGATACCCGCGTAGCGCCGACCCGAGCCACCGAGAACACGGATGGTCAGGATCTCCTTGGCCCCTGTGTTGTCGGCGACCTTCAGTCGCGACTCCTGCTGGATCATTTTCTATTGACTCCTGTCGTCGTGCCGGTTCTCTTCCGGATTGTTCCGGTCGAGCCTTGCCGAACGGATTTCGGTCTGTGAGCGAAGGTCACTTCGCCTTTTCGAGGATCTCCACAACGCGCCAGCGCTTGGTGGCCGACAGCGGGCGGGTCTCCATGATGAGGACGAGATCGCCGACGCCGCACTCGTTGTGCTCGTCGTGAACCTTGACCTTCTTGTTCTTGCGCATGACCTTGCCGTAGAGGGCGTGCTTGACGCGGTCCTCGATCTGGACGACAACGGTCTTGTCCATCTTGTCGCTGACGACGTAGCCGCGACGGACCTTACGCTCGTTACGAGCGGTGGTTTCTGCCATCAGGCTCACTCCTCAGTGCTCGGGGCGGTGCGGTAGCCAAGCTCCCGCTCACGCGCGATGGTGTAGATCCGGGCAATGTCGCGGCGCACGGTCTTCATGCGACCGTGATCCTCGAGGTTGCCAACGGCCTGCGCGAAACGCAGGTTGAACAGCTCTGCCTTAGCCTTCTCGAGCTCCTTGGACAGCTGGGAGTTGTCCATGGCGTCGAGCTGCTCGGTGGTCAGACCCTTATCTGCCATCAGATGTCACCACCCTCTCGGACCACGAAGCGGGTCTTGATAGGAAGCTTGTGCTGGGCACGGCTGAGGGCCTCGCGAGCGAGCTCCTCCGGGACGCCTGCCAGCTCGAACATGACACGTCCGGGCTTGACGGGGGCAACCCACCACTCCGGAGCACCCTTACCGGAACCCATTCGGGTTTCGGCGGGCTTCTTGGTCAGCGGGCGGTCCGGGAAGATGTTGATCCAGACCTTACCGCCACGCTTGATGTGACGAGTCACGGCGATACGAGCCGCCTCAATCTGACGGTTGGTGATGTACGCACTCTCGAGCGCCTGGATGCCGTAGTCGCCGAACGCCAGTTCGGTGCCACCGGAGGCAAAGCCAGTGCGGTGAGGACGGTGCTGCTTGCGGTACTTAGTCCGACGGGGAATGAGCATTGGGCTCAGGCCTCCGATCCGGTCGTGGGCGCAGCGGCCTCGGAGGCGGTTGCCTCACGGGGAGCCTGCTGCGAAGCGGTCTCCTGGTTGGGGCGTCCACCGCGGCGGGGGCCACGGCGGCCATCGCGGCGGCCGCCACGCTGGGCCTGCTCGGCCTGCTGGCGAGCGAACTCGCGCTCGGTGATGTCGCCCTTGTAGATCCACACCTTGACACCGATGCGACCGAAGGTCGTACGGGCCTCGTGGAATCCGTAGTCGATGTTCGCGCGGAGGGTGTGCAGCGGCACGCGGCCCTCGCGGTAGAACTCGGAGCGGGACATTTCGGCGCCACCCAGACGGCCGGACACCTGGACACGAATGCCCTTGGCGCCGGCGCGCTGCGCGGACTGGATGCCCTTACGCATCGCACGACGGAAGGACACGCGGGCAGCGAGCTGCTCGGCGATGCCCTGCGCAACGAGCTGCGCTTCGAGATCGGGGTTCTTCACCTCGAGGATGTTGAGCTGAACCTGCTTGCCCGTCAGCTTCTCGAGCTGGACGCGCAGGCGGTCGGCCTCGGCGCCACGGCGACCGATGACGATGCCCGGGCGAGCGGTGTGCAGATCGACGCGAACGCGGTCACGCGTGCGCTCGATGCTCACCTCGGCGATGCCGGCGCGCTCGAGATTGTCGGTCAGGAACTTGCGGATCGCGACGTCTTCCGCCACGTAGTCCGCGTAGCGCTGTCCCTTGGTGGTGGAGTCGGAGAACCAGCGAGACCGGTGGTCAGTGGTGATTCCCAGACGGAACCCGCGGGGGTTGACCTTCTGACCCATATCAGCGGTCTCCCTTCTTCTTGTCTTCCTTGGTCCCCACCACGATGGTGATGTGGGAGGTGCGCTTGAGGATACGACCGGCGCGTCCCTGAGCACGGGGACGGATGCGCTTCATGGTCGGGCCCTCGTCCACGTATGCCTCGAGCACAAGCAGATCGGCCTCGTTGAAGGTCTCGCCGGCGTTCTCAGCCTTGACCTTCGAGTTGGCGACTGCGCTCAGCAGCACCTTGCGGACATCGGTGGCGACGGCCTGCGGGGCGAACCGCAGAATGTCGGCGGCCTCCAGAACACGCTTGCCGCGAACCTCGTTCACAACACGGCGGGACTTCTGGGGCGTGACGCGGATGAAACGCGCCTGCGCCTTGGCTTCCATGTATCTGCCTCTTCTTCCGTGGGGCCGGCTCAGCGCCGACGTCCCTTACGATCGTCCTTGTCGTGGCTGCGGAAAGTGCGCGTGGGAGCGAACTCTCCGAGCTTGTGGCCCACCATCGACTCGGTGACGAAAACGGGCACATGCTTACGGCCGTCGTGGACGGCGATGGTCAGGCCCAGGAAGTCCGGGGTGATGACCGAGCGACGCGACCAGGTCTTGATGACGTTCTTCGAGCCGGATTCGTTCGCGGCGTCGACCTTCTTGAGCAGGTGGTCGTCGACGAACGGGCCCTTCTTCAAACTACGCGGCATTTCAATCGACTCCTACTCAGCGGTTCTTGCCGGTCTTGCGACGGCGGACGATCAGACGATCGGACGCCTTCTTCGGACGACGCGTACGGCCCTCGGGCTTGCCCCAAGGCGACACGGGGTGACGACCACCGGACGTGCGGCCTTCACCACCGCCGTGCGGGTGATCGACCGGGTTCATGACGACACCACGGACGTGCGGGCGCTTGCCCTTCCAGCGCATACGGCCGGCCTTGCCCCAGTTGATGTTCGACTGCTCGGCGTTGCCGACCTCGCCGATGGTGGCGCGGCAGGTGGCCTCGACGTTGCGGATCTCGCCGGAGGGCATACGCAGCTGGGCGAAGCGGCCTTCCTTAGCGACAAGCTGCACGGAGGTGCCGGCGGAGCGGGCAATCTTAGCGCCGCCGCCGGGGTAAAGCTCGACGGCGTGCACAACAGTACCCAGGGGGATGTTGCGCAGCTGCAGCGAGTTGCCGGGCTTGATGTCAGCGCCAACGCCAGCCTCGATGTGATCGCCCTGCTTGAGGCCGGTCGGAGCGAGGATGTAGCGCTTCTCGCCGTCCGCGTAGTGCAGGAGGGCGATGCGGGCGGTGCGGTTGGGGTCGTACTCGATGTGAGCGACCGTCGCCGGGACGCCGTCCTTGTCGTGACGACGGAAGTCGATCACGCGGTACTGGCGCTTGTGGCCGCCGCCGCGGTGGCGGGAGGTCACGCGGCCGTTGTTGTTACGACCACCGGTCTTGTGCAGCGGGCGCAGCAGCGACTTCTCGGGGGTGTCGCGCGTGATCTCGACGAAGTCAGAGACGGACGAGAAGCGACGGCCCGGAGTCGTGGGCTTGTACTTGCGAATTCCCATTGTTCAAATGTCCCTTCGGTCCTCAGGCCTGATCGCCGAAGATGTCGATGGTGCCCTCACGCACGGTGACGATGGCACGCTTGACGTCCTTGCGCTTACCGATCCCGTTGCGGGTGCGGTAGGTCTTGCCCTTGCGGTTCTGGGTCGCGATGGAACCGATCTTGACGCTGAAGATACGCTCCAGGGCAATCTTGATCTCGGTCTTGTTCGCGCGGGGGTCAACCTCGAAGGTGTACTTGCCCAGGTCCATCAGGGCGAGCGACTTCTCGGTGGTGACCGGCTTCAGGATGATGTCGCGGGGGTTCTTACCCGCTTCGATCGTGCTCACTTGGTCTCCTCCTTGGTACCGAGGAAGGACTCAAGGGCGGCCTGCGTGAAGACGATGTCGTCGGCGTCCAGGACGTCGTACGTGTTCAGCTGGTCGGCCCACAGGACGTGAACCTCGGGAACGTTGCGCAGGGACAGCGCGGTCAGTTCGTTGCCACGCTCGAGGACGACGAGAGCCTGACGGTCCTCGACGATCGCGCGCAGAGCGGCGAGAGCGGCCTTGGTCGAAGGCTTGTCGCCTTCGAACAGGGCGGTGACAACGTGGATGCGGTCGGCGCGCGCACGGTCGGACAGAGCGGAGCGCAGGGCGCCCTGCTTCATCTTCTTGGGGGTGCGCTGGTCGTAGTCACGCGGCTGAGGGCCGTGGACGATGCCGCCACCGGTGAAGTGAGGCGCACGGATGGAGCCCTGGCGGGCGTTACCGGTGCCCTTCTGGCGGAACGGCTTCTTGCCGCCGCCAGCGACCTCACCGCGGGTCTTCGTCGCGTGCGTGCCCTGACGGGCGGCCGCAAGCTGAGCGACGACAACCTGGTGCATCAGCGGAATGTTGGTGGGAACGTCAAAGATGGACCCGGGGAGGACGACGGAGCCCGCCTTCTTGCCCTCGAGGTCGATGACGTCGACGTTACGATCGTCAGCCATGATCACGCACCCTTCACGGAGGAGCGAACCAGGACCACGCCGTTCTTGGGGCCCGGGATGGCGCCGCTGATGAGCAGCAGGCCCTTCTCGGTGTCCACGGCCTGGATCGTCAGGTTCTGAACAGTACGACGGTTGCCACCCATGCGGCCGGCCATGCGCAGGCCCTTGAAGATGCGACCGGGGGTTGCGCAGGCGCCGATGGAACCGGGCTTGCGGTGGTTGCGGTGCGCACCGTGGGAGGCGGAAACGCCGGCGAAGCCGTGACGCTTCATGACGCCGGCGAAGCCCTTGCCCTTGGTGGTGCCGGAAACGTCGACGGACTGGCCTGCCTCGAAGGTGGCGGCGTCGAGTTCCTGGCCGAGCTCGTAGGAGTCGTGCTCGGAGGTGCGGACCTCGGCGAGGTGGCGACGGGGGGCAACCCCGGCCTTCTCGAAGTGGCCCTGCAGGGGCTTGGTGACCTTACGGGAGTCGATCTCGCCGAAGCCAAGCTGGATAGCGGAGTAGCCGTCGACCTCTTCGGTGCGAACCTGGGTGACGACGTTGGTGCCGACCTGCACGACAGTCAGGGGCACGAGGTGGCCGTCGGCGTCCCACACCTGGGTCATGCCGATCTTGCGGCCGAGCAGCGCCTTGATGGGCGCGGCAGCGTGCTGCTTCTTGTTAGTCATTGCAGATGTCCTCAGAGCTTGATCTCGATGTTGACGTCCGCAGGCAGGTCGAGGCGCATGAGCGAGTCGACGGCCTTGGGGGTCGGGTCGATGATGTCGATGAGCCGCTTGTGCGTGCGCATTTCAAAGTGCTCGCGGCTGTCCTTGTACTTGTGGGGCGACCGAATAACGACAAACACGTTCTTCTCGGTCGGCAGCGGCACCGGGCCCACGACCGTGGCGCCAGCACGCTGTACGGTGTCCACGATCTTGCGCGCGGAGCTGTCGATGACCTCGTGGTCATACGACTTGAGCCGGATGCGGATCTTCTGTCCCGCCATGCCGTCTTACCTCTTCTCGTACAGATTCGCCGCCGGTCCCCGCACTCGGGCGTGTCGCAGCCGTTGTGCTCGCGATTGCTCGCGATGGACCGACGTCTTGTCCAAAGATCTTGGGCATATTGCCCGATCCATGCGCGATGGCACGCATGGACCACCCCAGAGACGCTGGGGCATCCGTACCATTCTGTCAGAGTTCCACCCGCGAGTACAAACCCAAGGGTGCATTCTCGCATGTGAAACCACCGACAGAGTGGCGGCAGTTCAGACCGGGGCTACAGATAGCAGCCCGACCGTCACCAAGAAACTACCGTACCCCGCACTCGGGCGTGTCGCAACCGGGCATTGGTCACAACGAAGGGACGAGGCCGTGGCACAGCCGCGCGAGTACGCGGTGTTTCGTGGATCAACAGGAACCACTCCCCTCACGGTGGTCACAGAGCTCACAGACCGGTGGCACGCGCTGTTCACACCAACGATGCCGCGCATCGGGTAATCCGAACCACCGAGAACAGCGAAGGGCCCCGCCTCTCATAAGAGGCGGGGCCCTCAATGCCGCTGGATCAGCAGCGAATCATATCTGAGTAGAACTCAGCGGGTGATTCACTTGATGATCTTGGTGACACGACCGGAACCAACGGTGCGGCCACCCTCACGGATAGCGAAGCCGAGGCCGGGCTCCATGGCGATGGGCTGGATCAGCTGCACGGAGATCTCGGTGGTGTCGCCAGGCATGACCATGTCGGTGCCCTCGGGGAGGGTGATGACGCCGGTCACGTCCGTGGTACGGAAGTAGAACTGCGGACGGTAGTTCGAGAAGAAGGGGTTGTGGCGGCCGCCCTCTTCCTTCTTGAGGATGTAGACCTGGCCCTCGAACTCGGTGTGGGGCGTGATGGAGCCGGGGACGGCCACAACCTGGCCGCGCTCGACCTCGTCGCGCTTGGTGCCACGGAGGAGCAGACCACAGTTCTCGCCAGCCCAGGCCTCGTCCATGGACTTGTGGAACATCTCGATGCCGGTAACCGTGGTCTTCTGGGGCTCACGGATACCGAGGATCTCGACCTCGGAGTTGATGGGCAGCTTGCCACGCTCAACACGACCGGTGACGACGGTGCCACGACCGGTGATCGTGAAGACGTCCTCGATCGGCATGAGGAAGGGCTTGTCCATGTCGCGCTCGGGGGTGGGGATGTAGGTATCCACCGCATCCATGAGCTCCTCGACCTTGGCAACCCACTCCGGGTCTCCCTCGAGGGCCTTGAGAGCGGACACCTGGATGATCGGGGCGTCGCGGTCGAAGTCCTGGGACTCGAGCAGGTCGCGGCACTCTTCCTCGACCAGTTCCATCATTTCCTCGTCGTCGACCATGTCGGACTTGTTGAGGGCGATGAGGATGGTGGGGACGCCGACCTGACGGGCGAGCAGAACGTGCTCGCGGGTCTGGGCCATGGGGCCGTCGGTGGCGGCGACCACGAGGATCGCGCCGTCCATCTGGGCAGCGCCGGTGATCATGTTCTTGACGTAGTCAGCGTGGCCGGGGGCGTCAACGTGCGCGTAGTGACGCGCCTCGGTCTGGTACTCGACGTGGGAGACGTTGATCGTGATGCCACGATCGCGCTCCTCGGGAGCGTTGTCGACCTGATCGAAGGGGGTGTACTCGTTCAGATCGGGGTACTTGTCGTGCAGCACCTTGGTGATAGCTGCCGTCAGCGTCGTCTTGCCGTGGTCAACGTGACCAATCGTGCCGATGTTGACGTGCGGCTTGGTGCGCTCAAACTTGGCCTTCGCCACTTGTGTCCTCCTGGACTCGGGTAGATATTCTCAGCCTACGGCTAGGTGTCAGCTTAACACCACTGGGGCTTGAGACCTACTGGGTTTACTTGTGTGTGAGGCGGCTCGCAGGGGCAGGTCACCCTGCCCCCACGAGCCCCCGGTGGGACTCAGTTGCCCCGAGACTTGCCGACGATCTCATCCGCGACCGCGCGCGGAACCTCGGCGTAGCTGTCGAACTCCATGGAGTAGACAGCGCGGCCCTGCGTCTTGGAGCGCAGGTCGCCCACGTATCCGAACATCTCGGACAGCGGCACCTGAGCCTTCACGACGCGGACGCCGTGCTGCTCATCCATCGAGGAGATCTGGCCACGACGGGAGTTGAGGTCGCCGATGACGTCGCCCATGTACTCCTCGGGAGTACGGACCTCGACGGCCATGATGGGCTCGAGGAGGACGGGGTTCGCCTTCTTAGCAGCTTCCTTCAGCGCCATCGAGCCAGCAACCTTGAACGCCATTTCGGAGGAGTCAACCTCGTGGTAGGCGCCGTCCAGCAGCGTGGCCTTGATGTCGACCATCGGGTATCCGGCGAGAACGCCGGACTGCATGGCGTCCTTGATGCCCGCGTCGACCGACGGGATGTACTCGCGAGGAACGCGGCCACCGGTAACCTTGTCCTCGAACATGTACTCTTCCTCGGAGTCGGCCGGGAGGGGCTCCAGGGCGATGATGACACGCGCGAACTGGCCGGAACCACCGGTCTGCTTCTTGTGCGTGTACTCGTACTTCTCGACCTTCTTGCGGATGGTCTCGCGGTAGGCGACCATCGGGTTACCCACGTTGGCCTCGACCTTGAACTCGCGACGCATACGGTCGACGATGATGTCGAGGTGGAGCTCACCCATACCACCGATGATGGTCTGGCCGGTCTCGGCGTCGAGCTCGACGGTGAACGTCGGGTCCTCTTCCGCCAGCTTCTGGATGGCGACGCCCATCTTCTCCTGGTCGGCCTTCGACTTGGGCTCGACGGCGACCTGGATAACGGGGGCGGGGAACGTCATCGACTCGAGAACGATCGGCTTGTCCATCGCGGCCAGCGTGTCACCGGTCGTGGTGTCCTTGAGGCCGATCACCGCGTAGATGTGGCCAGCGTGCGCCACCTCAACGGGGTTCTCCTTGTTCGAGTGCATCTGGAAGATCTTACCGATGCGCTCCTTCTTGCCCTTGGTCGAGTTAAGGACCTGGGCGCCGGACTCGACCTTACCGGAGTAGACGCGGATGAAGGTGAGCTTGCCGTAGAAGGGGTGAGCGGCGATCTTGAACGCCAGAGCGGAGAACGGCTCGTTCTCGTCGGGCTTGCGGACCTCGGTCTCTTCCTCGGTCTCAGAGCCGGGGAGGAAGCCGCGAACGTCGCCGATGTCGAGCGGGGAGGGCAGGAAGTCCACGACAGCGTCGAGGACGGGCTGCACGCCCATGTTGCGCAGAGCGGTACCGCAGTAGACGGGGAACGCGCGCGAGGAGATGGTCAGGAGGCGGATGCCTTCCTTGATCTGCTCGAGCGTGAGCTCGCCGTTCTCCAGGTACGCCTCGGTCAGCTCGTCGGAGCCCTCGGCGGCGGCCTCAACGAGTGCCTCGCGGTACTCCTCGGCCTGCTCCTGGTACTCCTCCGGGATGGGGCCGCGCTCGACGATGGAGCCGAGCGTGTCGTTGCCCTTGTCGTCCTTGGCCGGGTAGGTCAGGGCCTCCATGGTCAGCAGGTCGATGTTGCCGACGAAGTCGTTCTCGGCGCCCATCGGGAGCTGCATGACGATCGGGGTCGCGTGCAGGCGGTCGCGAATGGTACCAACCGAGAAGTAGAAGTCGGCGCCCATCTTGTCCATCTTGTTGATGAAGCAGATACGCGGGACGTCGTACTTGTCAGCCTGACGCCACACGGTCTCGGACTGGGGCTCAACGCCCTCCTTGCCGTCGAACACGGCGACGGCGCCGTCGAGGACGCGCAGCGAGCGCTCAACCTCAACGGTGAAGTCAACGTGACCGGGGGTGTCGATGATGTTGATCTGGTTACCGTTCCAGAAAGAGGTGACGGCGGCGGACGTAATCGTGATGCCGCGTTCCTTTTCCTGTTCCATCCAGTCGGTCGTCGAGGCGCCATCGTGCGTCTCGCCGATCTTGTAGTTGATGCCCGTGTAGAACAGGATGCGTTCCGTCACGGTCGTCTTGCCGGCATCGATGTGAGCCATGATGCCAATGTTGCGGACCTTGTTGAGATCCGTCAGCACCTCTAGTGCCACGAGTGTGGTTCCTTCGTTCGAAGTAATGGGTGTTCTTGCTGCGTGAGACGAGGCCCGGTTGCCCAGGCCTCGTCTTTAAATCACCAGCGGTAGTGCGCGAAGGCGCGGTTGGACTCAGCCATCTTGTGCATGTCCTCACGGCGCTTCACAGCGGCACCGAGGCCGTTGGAGGCGTCGAGGATCTCGTTGGCGAGACGCTCGGTCATGGTCTTCTCGCGGCGCTGACGCGAGAAGTCGACCAGCCAGCGCAGGGCCAGCGTCGTGGCGCGCGCGGGGCGAACCTCGACGGGGACCTGGTAGGTCGCGCCGCCGACGCGGCGGGAGCGGACCTCGAGGGCCGGGCGAATGTTCTCGAGAGCGCGCTTGAGCACGGAGACGGGCTCCTGCTCGGTGCGCTCGCGAACGGTTTCAAGTGCGCCGTAGACGATGCGCTCGGCGACGGTCTTCTTGCCGTCGAGGAGGACGCGGTTGACCAGCTGGGTCACGACCTTGGAGCCGTAGACCGGGTCATCGACGAGGGGGCGACGGGGAGCGGGGCCCTTACGAGGCATTACTTCTTCTCCTTCTTCGCGCCGTAACGGGAACGAGCCTGCTGACGGCCGCGGACACCCTGGGTGTCGAGCGAGCCGCGGACGATGCGGTAACGCACGCCGGGCAGGTCCTTCACACGACCACCGCGCACGAGCACGATCGAGTGCTCCTGCAGGTTGTGGCCCTCACCGGGGATGTACGCGGTGACTTCGATGCCGGACGAAAGGCGCACACGAGCGACCTTTCGCAGAGCCGAGTTCGGCTTCTTCGGCGTGGTGGTGTACACGCGGGTGCACACGCCGCGACGCTGGGGGGAGCCCTTCAGCGCGGGGGTCTTCACCTTCGCGCGCTTCGAGACACGTCCCTTGCGGACGAGCTGCTGAATGGTAGGCACTGGGTCTCCAGTTTCTTTCCGTCGGCGGCCTCCCCTCACGTCGAGGGGTGGCCCTGATTGTCAGTCTTCCGCGACTGCGCAACCCCCATGTGGGCACACGTGTCCGCTGGGGGCCGGCGCGCCATGATAACCGCGAGGGTCAGAGAATGACGCCCGGAGCTCCGACGGACGGAGCCCGCTCCCGGTTTCCCGGGCACAGAGGTTCCACAGAGGCGGGAACCACCCTCAAGGATAGTGGGAAACGTCGCCGTTCGTCAAAGGGGCTGACGTGTGGTTCCCCCCTCATCGACGAGGCCGGGGCCGGGCACCGCTCGCAGCGTGTCGCCCCGCAGTGTGTCGCCCCGCAGTGTGTCGCCCCGCAGGGCCAGGCGTCCGATGCGCACAGGTCGGCGCACACCGTGTTCACATGCGC
>NZ_ALIY01000177.1:0-9978 GCF_000283035.1 Actinomyces sp. ICM58 | reverse complement strand
CGGCGGTGGCTTACGGCCGCGACGACGTGTGCGTCATCGCGGACAAGTCGTGGATGAGCGCCAACAACCGCCCGCTGCCGACGTCCTTCGCGGATCTGTCGTCCCCGCGCGTGCGCGCCCTCCTCGCGGTGCCCGACCCGGCCTCGTCGTCGGTGGGCCGCGCCTTCGTGCAGGAGGCGGCCGCGCAGACCGGCGAGGGCCTTGGAACCTTCGTGCAGTCCATGAGCCCGCGCGTGGACGCCACCCTGGGGGCGGCGATCGGCGCGTGGACGGCAGGCGACCGCGTCTCCGATGCCTACCTGTCCGAGGTCGTGGGTAGCGCGTCGGGCGCGTCGGGCGCCTACCCGCTCGTGGTCGCGCCCAGGTCCCTGGCCGCGGCGGCCGCGACGAATACGGGCGCCGATTCGTTCGGGGCGCCGGTGTCCTCCACCTGCATCGCCCGCATCATGTATGCGGCCGCGACGAAGGCGCCCGCCAGCGACGGCGCCGAGTCCCTCATCGCGTGGCTCCAGGGCGAGACCGCGCAGCGTTCCCTGGCGACCACGGGCGCCGCGTACCCGATCGACGGGGTCCTCGCGGCGGACACGAAAGCCTCGTGGCTCATGGGCATCACCGGCGAGGCCGTCGTCGCGGACGAGACGATGGGCTCCCTGGACGCGATGAACGCGTGGCTGGCGACGTGGGGCTCGGCCCTCGCCGCCCCCGCTCCGGCGCCCACGACCGACCCGACGCCGGAACCCACGACCGAACCGCAGGCGAGCCCCGCCGCCGACACCGAGGAGGCCGGGGCGACGGGCGACGGTGCTGCGGACTCCGACGACGAGGAGTAGGCACCGCGCTGACGAGGCAATGAAGGGCGGGGACGCGGCATTGCTGCGTCCCCGCCCTGCGCGTCTGCCCATTCGTTCGCGGGCGTGCGGCGCCCGCCTAGTCGCGCAGCATCGAGGGGCTGACCCGGCACTCGTCGCCGAGGCGCATGGGCGCGATGAGGCCCCTGTCGCGCAGCTCGCGCAGGCGGGGGACCGTGCGTTCGACGACCTTCCACGGGTCGATCGTGTTGAGGTAGATGCGGGTGCCGCCCTCGAAGCCTGCCAGGGTGGAGATGCGCCACTTGAGGAGGATCCTCCAGCGCATGGGCGTGGACACGGTCGGCGGGCGGTGGTACCACTCCTCGTTGGCGGGCACCTCCGCCCCGGTCGCGGCGTGCGCGGCGTGCAGGATGTCCGAGATGCCGGCCATGGCCTCGTCGCTAACCTCCCACGGGTTGCGCGGCGAATGCAGCGGCCAGATCGCGATTCCCGGGAAGCGGTGGCCGAATCCGGCCAGGGCGACGGCGTGCTCGTTCTGGGCGATCAGGAGCTTGCGGGTAGCGGCGACCGTGAAAATCTGGTCGTAGATGTCGGGCTGTGCGCGCAGGCGCTCGAGCTCGGCCTCCGTCTGGACTGCCAGGTCGTCAATGGCGACCAGCTGCTTGTGGAGGTGATCGAAGGAGGCGCCGGCGGGGCGCAGCCAGTTCTGGAACGTCGCCACGTAGCGCACGGCGGGATTGAGGTCGTACAGGTCGCGCATGGAACGCGCCGTGTAGGCGGTGTACTGCGCGTGTTCCTCGGGCGTGAGGGTGCCCGACCCAGCGAGCTGGTGTGCCTCGGTGGCGCCGTCGACGAAGTGGCGCTTCGCGACGATCAGGTCGTGCCCTCCGGAGAAGAAACCGTTGGCGGCCTGGAGGCGCGCGGTTTCGCTGGTGGCGGCGAACTCGCCTTCGCTCATGCCCGAGGCCAGCATGCGGGCTCGCACGACGTTCATGACGTGCTCGTAGCCGGCGTCCGAGGCCAGGTAGCGGGCCATGCGGTGGCGGTCGTTCTCGGAGGGGATGTGCCCGTGGTTGAGGTGCCAGTAGTTGTAGGAGACGATCTCGAAGAGGTTGGGGATGCGCCGAAACTCGGCGACCGTGTCGCTCAGCTTGTCGGCGCCAAGGGCGTCCAGCTGCTCCCACGTCCCGTCGTCGTGGCGCACGAGGCGGGACTTTTCGGGCGGTGTCTCCAGGTAGCGTTTGGAACAGAATGCGCAGTAGCGCCCGTGCGCCTCGTGGTCGATGGGGTCGTGGTCGGCGCGGGGCGCGGCGAGCGGGCGGTTTCCGCGCCCAGGGACGGTCCAGACTTCCGTGCCGGTGAGCAGGTTTTGCTGCTTGACGGTGCCGTCGGCGAGTCGCACGATGGCGCGGTCGGCGCGGGTGAGCTTCGATGCCATGTCTTCATCGTACCTATCGTCAGAGTCTGTTCATGGTTGCGGGGTGCGATCCGGTGCGCCCGGCCTCTCCCTGGTCGAGCGCGTCGATGCGGGCTTGTTGATCGGGGCTCAGGGTGAAGGAGAAGGCGTCGATGTTGGTGGCCATGCGCTGGCGGCTCAGGGTCTTGGGGAAGACGACGTGGCCGCGGTCGATGGCCCAGCGCAGCGCGACCTGGGCGGCGCTGACGCCGAGCTGCGCGCCGATGTCGATGAGGGTCGGGTCGGTGGTGGCCCGTCCTCGCGCCAGGGGAGACCATGCCTCGAAGACCATGCCGAGCCCGTGCGCGTAGGCGCGCAGGTCGGCGTTGGGCAGGAAGGGGTGGGCCTCGACCTGGAGGACGTGGGGGGTGACGGTGGCGATGGCGCGGACGGCGTCCACGTGCTCGCGCTCGTAGTTCGACAGGCCGATCGCGCGTGCGCCGCCGGCGTTGAATGCGTCTTCGAGGGCAGGCCAGGGCAGGGTGACGTCGCCCCCGTAGAGGGTGGGCAGGGGCCAGTGGACGAGGAGGAGGTCGACGTAGTCGGTGCGCAGCTCCTCCAGCGAGCGGGTGATGGAGGCGGCGGCGCGCTCGGGCTCGTGGTTGGAGTTGTCGACCTTGGTGGTGAGGAAGATCTGGTCGCGCGCGATGCCGGAGGCGTCGAGGGCGGCTCCGACCTCGGCCTCGTTGCCGTACATTTGCGCGGTGTCGATGTGGCGGTATCCAACGTCGAGCGCACGGCGAACGGCGTCGTAGGCGTCTTCGGGCGCGACTTTGTAGGTGCCGAAGCCGAGGACTGGGATGGGGGATCCCGTGGGGAGAGTGAGGGTGGGGATGGGGGACGAGGCTGGGGCTGGGTCGGCGGGGAAAGGAACGTTCATCGGTGAATCCTCCTGATCGTCTCCAGTGTAGCGTCCCTGGTAGGGGCCGGTCGCCCTCGGCGCTCGCGCTGGCGGTCAGTGTGCCGTAGCGTTGTCCTCGTTTCGGAGCCACGTCGGACCCGTTCGAGAACACAGGAGGAATCGTGATCAATGCGTGTGAGACGGAGGACGGCGTCGTCTTCGATATGAGCGGGCTGGAGTGCGACGGGCTGCGCTCCTACGCCGATGGGCTCCTCGTCGACCCCTGGCATCCCTTCGTTGAGCTGCTGCGCAGCCAGGGCCTCGTCGTCGGCGATACTCCTGTCCCGCACCTCGCTGCGGTCCTCGAGGGACTCTCGCAGGCAACGAAGGTGCTCACTGCCTGGGTCGTCTCTCCGGCTGGGTGCCGCCGCGCCACCTTCTTCGTCGGCCCGCGCTCCGTCGCGGTGATGCGGTGCGATGATGGGGGACTGTATGCCGGTGAGGATGATCCGTTGACGGTGTGGTCGATCGATGTCGCGCAGCTGCGGGAGACCTTCCTCGAGTTCAGTGCCTTGGGTGAGCCGTCGGGCGAGGGGATCGTTCCGACGGCGGTGCCGGAGGTGCTCTTCGGCGCCTTCCAACGGGGCGACGTCACGGAGCTTCTTGTGCAGGTGCCGAGGGCTGCTCGCGAGATCGCCGAGGTGATCGATACCGAGGTCGACGAGGAGACGGGGGCCTTCTGGGCGGACGTCGCGGATGAGGCATGGGTGGGGCTCACCGTGCGGGTCGACGATGTGGTGACGTACCCGGATCTGTTGGGTGACAGTTGGCGTGTGATTGCCACCAGCCAGGACGTGTGCGAGGTGCTGTCGGTCGTAGAATTCGCGAAGCTGTACCCAGACGATGTGCCCTTGCTGGCGGATAAGGACGGCGAATTCTGGGCGGCTGCTGCTCCATCATCGCCGGAGGTGCTCTGGGAAGATGTTGAGGACGTTCTCGCCGAGTAGGTCCCTGCGTGAGAGCAAAGTCTCAGTTAGTGAGATTTTGTGCTGTCAAATATCGCGGTCTCGATTGTTGAAATTGTGGGGAGGGGTCGAATTTAGCGGTTTTGAGTGTGTCGTGGCGGCGAGTGTGAGGACTCTGACCGCTTGACTGATAAGACATTGCAATATGACTGAAAAACTGCCCTCTGTCGTCTGCAACATGGTTGGCACTTTTATTGCACCGTCGGTCGGTAGTGTCGATATTTGCCGGAATGACAAGGGGTCTGACCTAACCAGCCGGTAGGGTTTTTGTTAGGTAACCCACCGCGATTTGTCCGCTCCACGTGGCACTTTGGCGTAGGATAGATACCGTTCAACCACGATCGCCACCACGTCACGACAACGAACGGAGAGTTATGTCGGTTCGCAATGCACTGCTGGCACTCGTCGCGCAGCAGCCCGCGGGTGTCTACCGTCTGAAGCAGATGTTCGAGGAGCAGACGTGTGGAGCCTGGCCGCTCAACATCGGCCAGGTCTACCAGACGATGCAGCGCCTCGAGCGCGACGGCCAGGTCGTGTCTCACGCCGAGACCAACGCAGGCCGCGATTCTGAAGTCTTTGAGCTGACCGATGCCGGTCGCGATGTTCTCACCGCCTGGTGGTCCACTCCGGTCCCGCGTGAGCATCCCGAGCGCGATGAGCTCGTCATGAAGCTCGCTGTGGCCGCCGCCGATCCGACGGTCGACGTTGAGGCCATGATCCAGACCCAGCGTCGCTCCACCCTGGGCTCCCTGCGCGACGTCACCCGCCTGAAGGCCTCTGCCGACGAGGGCGAGCTAGCGTGGAAGCTCATCCTTGAGCGTCACATCTTCGACCTCGAGGCCGAGCTCAACTGGCTTGACCACATCGAGTCCGGCGCGGTCTCCGAGGCCGCTCGCCGTGCGGCCTTCGCCGCGGCGAAGGGTCGCGCAATGAACTGGGCCCAGGCTGAGGCTGGTATTTCGGAGCGCGCCGGGGTGCGATGAGCCAGCCTGCGCCGCTACCGATCAGGATGACCGGCGTCGGACATGAGTTCGGCGCAAACGGCGTCCGAGTGAGAGCGCTCGACGGGATCGACCTTGAGGTCGCGCCCGGCGAGCTTCTCGCTGTTATGGGACCGTCCGGATCCGGTAAGTCGACGCTGCTGTCGATCGCCGGCGGGCTCGAGCGCCCCACGCACGGGAGCGTCTACGTCAACGGCGTCGACCTGGCGACGCTCGATAGCGTGCACCGCGCGGAGGTGCGCCGCCGCTCGATCGGGTACGTCTTCCAGGACTACAACCTGATTCCCTCGCTGTCGGCACTCGAAAACGTTGAAATGCCGCTCCAGCTCGACGGAGTGAGCCCCTCGAAGGTGCGCGAGGCCGCCATGGCCGCCCTCGAAGAGGTCGGCGTCGCCGAACTTGCTGACCGCTTCCCAGAAAGACTCTCGGGAGGCCAGCGTCAGCGCGTCGCCATCGCGCGCGGATTGGTCGGTAACCGCTCGGTCATTCTTGCCGACGAGCCTACCGGCGCGTTGGATTCTCACACTGGCGAACAGATCATGTTGGTGTTGCGTGACCACATTGATGCGGGTGCAGCCGGTATCCTCGTGACTCATGAGGCCAGAATGGCCGCATGGGCAGACCGGACAGTCTTCCTGCGTGACGGTCGCATCGTCGACCGCTCGCGCGGGGACTCACTGAGGGACCTGCTGGCAGACACAGCACCAGGGATTTAATGAGTCGACTCAACACACGGATGAGGCGATGGGGAGTGGTACTCCGCATCGCCTCTCGTGATGCGCGCCAGAGTTTCGGGCGGACTCTCACCGCTGTCATCCTCATCTCCCTGCCGATCATCGTCGCGATCGGCTCGATCACCTTCTGGGATGTCACGACCTCCCAGCGGTACCAGGCCTCGTCCTGGCTGGGCCACACCTCCGACGTTCAGGCGGTGACCCTCCGTCGCTCCTCGACCGCCCTCGATCAGGACATCACCGCCGACGTACTCTCGAAGACGGCCTCGGACGACGAAATCGACGTCACCATGGAGACCCTCACGAACTGGGTCCCCGACGGCGACCATCTTATCGCCGTCGATACCCTGTACCAGCTGCACCTCACCGCCCCCGATGGGACAGGCTTCACGGTTGACTCGGGCACTCAGACGGCATCTCTGGACGCCCCCCGAGTCGCGGCGGGCGGACAACACGGCGGCCTCGCCGCCAACCATGCCGTCCTCTCCGACGACGCCGCGCGCTCCCTCGGCGTGCAGGTCGGGGACACCGTCAGCCTGACGCTCACGGTCGCCAAGGAACGAACAACGCAGGAACTCGAAGGCTCCGCCGTCATCGACGCCATCATCGGCGGCAGCAGCCGGGCGATCATAGGCGACGGCACGCTCGACATCGATCGCCTCGCGGTGGCCGGGCGCACCCAGACGGCCTGGTACGTGACGGGTCCCGTCCCCGTCTCGTGGGACAAGGTCCGCGAGATCAACGCCTCCGGCTTCTCGGTCGTCTCGCGCGATGTCCTGGCCAGCCCGCCGGACGCCTCTGCCCTGCCCGCACAGATCGCCCAATACGAGCTACCTCAGCCCTCGCTGACCTCGAACCCGTGGCAATACCTGCTCCTGGTCGCCGGGATCCTCCTCATCCTCACTGAGATGATCCTGCTCATCTCGCCCCTGTACACGGTCGCCCAGCGCTCCGTCATGCGTACCGCCGCGATGATCGTCGCCAACGGTGGCGACCGCTCGGATGGGCGTCGCCTGACGATCGCCCACGGCCTCGTTATCGGCGCGTATTCCGCCGTGTTCTCGGTCGTCCTGTCCGCCGCCGTCATGGTCGGCGTCGGCCTGTGGTCCGGCCTCGGCATCGGTATCGTCCCCTGGTGGCCCCTCGGGCTGTCGGTGCTGCTGCCGATCCTCCTGTCCCTCATGGCTTCCGTCTCCCCGGCGCACACCTCCTCCCACATCGACACCTCCGCCGTGATCGGCGGGCGCGTGTGGGAACCCTCCCGGCTGGTTCGCCGCCGCATGATCTACCCGATCTCGCTCCTGGCGGGTCTCCCGCTGCTGGGCGTGGCCGCGTGGCGCGGCTCGGTGCTCGCGCTCGTGCTCGGCGTCGCCCTCCTAGAAATCGGTCTCATCGGCTCGATTCCCTACATCTTCACCCGCTGGCGCGCCCCCAACCGTCGGGCCTCGATGAGCATGCGCCTGGCGCTGCGCGACGCGGTCCGCAACGGGCACCGCACGTTCCCCGCCATGGCCTCGATCCTGACGACCGTCTTCGTCGCCTGCGCCCTGCTGATTACGCTCTCCTCCTCGAACGAGGCCGGCTGGAACTCGCGCCCCCACGTGGGCCAGCGCGGACAGATCTTCGTCTCGACGCTGGACAAGACGGACTCGGTGACCCGCTCGAACACCCTCATGCGCTCCGCGACCCAGGCCGTCGACGCCGAACGGACCGTCACCTCGGAGGCGACCCTGCGCGGCATGGCGTGGAATAGCGGCCCAGGCGGCCCTGAGACGATGGTCGAGGCCGTGTCCCCGATTACCGGCAAGACATTCACGCAGCTGCCAGATATGGCCCCGATGGCGGAGCTGGACGTCGCCTACATCGTCGACGACGGCACCTACCTGCGTCAGGCCGGCTACCTCAACGAGGCCGACATGGTGCGTGCG
The DNA here is from genome assembly GCF_000283035.1 of Actinomyces sp. ICM58. NCBI lineage: Bacteria > Bacillati > Actinomycetota > Actinomycetes > Actinomycetales > Actinomycetaceae > Actinomyces > Actinomyces sp. ICM58. The sequence continues at coordinate 2,184 of NZ_ALIY01000177.1, read as the reverse complement.
CTGGCCACCCTCAACGCCGGCGGCGTGCTCGTCCCCGACCCCGCTCTGATCAACGGCGCGGGGCAGGTGCAGCTGCGAAGCCTCGACATGGCGGACATTGCCGCGGCCAGGGCTCAGGGCGTCAGTGAGAGCGCCCTGCCTGACGCGCGCGTCCTACGTTCCCAGACTTTCGCGGCCTCCCCGCTCACCCGCGTCAACGTCATGGTCCTGTCCCCGGCCGCGGCCACGGCTCTCAGGCTCAACTCGGTGCCCCTGGGCCAGCTCCTCACGGTCAACAAGCCCGTGAACACGGTGGATGCGCCGGCCTTCCAGGCGACCATCGCCCGTCAGGTCCCGGGGGCCTCGGCCCAGGTCATCACGCCGACCATGCGCTCCATCGTGTTGCCCTACGTCGCGGCCCTGATCGCGATCGTCGCTGCGGCGGCCACGGTCGCCCTCGTCGTGGCGCTCTCGGCCTCCGACATGCGCCCCGACCTCGACACCCTGGACGCGATCGGTGCGGCCCCCGCCATGCGCCGCCACGTCACGACGTGGCAGGGCGTCGTCTTGGCCCTCAACGCGATCCCCACAGCGGTCCTCTCCGGCCTGATCGTCGGCGTTCTCGCCGTGATCACCCTCGCCCGTTCGGGCATTTTTGGGACCCTGGTGACCCTCACGCCGGTCATTCCGTGGGGTGCCCTCCTCGGCATGCTGATCGGGATGCCGCTCCTGTGCGCGCTCGTCGCGATCGTCCTGACCCCCCGGCACCAGAATCGTATCCGCCGCATCAACTAGGCAGCGCCGATGAGTGAAGCACCCGACACGGTCGTCATCCCGCCCGGCGCCCTGGCCTCGGCCAGCGTGCGCGTCGACACGTGGCTGTGGGCGACCCGCCAGCTCAAGTCCCGCTCGCAGGCCACCGCCGCCGTGCGCGCCGGGCACGTGCGTGTCAACGGTGAGCCCGTGAAGGCCGCCTACAAAGTGCGCGTGGGCGACGAGGTGCGCCTGCGCATCGAGGGTTTTGATCGAGTCCTTGGCGTCGTCCTGCTGCTGGCTAAGCGCGTGTCCTACCCCCAGGCGCGCACCGCCTACGATGATCGCACGCCCGAGCGGCCCCGCGTGCACGTCCCCGTCGCGATGCGCGAGAAGGGGAGCGGGCGCCCCACGAAGAAGGAGCGCCGGGAGCTGGATCGGCTGCGCGGCTACGACTCACACGAGCACTACTGATGTCCTCCGGCCTGTCTCGGCCTACACGTTCGGGTAGTATTCGCTGATCGACAGGGCGTAGTTTGCGCCCCAGCTGCTCTGGTACTTCGTCTGAAACTCGGCGGTGCCGCGGCCCTGTGCGTCGAAGGTCATGGTGACGGTTTCGGTCGTTGTGAAATCCGGCGACAAGTAGGGGGTGCCCTCGTCTTTCTTAAAGTATATGGTGATGGTCATATCGAACGAGCTGAACTCGGGGAGCCTCTTGATGAGGTCTTCGTTCACGATGGCCACGTCGATGGTGCACGCGAACGCGGTGCTGTCCGCGGTGGGGCTGCAGGAGTAGTCGCTGAATTCGATGTTCTTGAAGATCTTGAACTGCGCGATGACGGAGGCGGTCGCGACGTTGCCCGGGCACGTCGCGTCGACGGCGGAGCGCTGCTCGGGTGTGGCCCGCAGGTATTCCTTGTAGTGGCGGGCGATGCGCTCCCTCATCGTCGGCGCGATCAGATTGCACCAGTGCGTCGCGTAGAAGTCGTTGGCCTCCTGGCGCGTCTGCGCGGCCTCGGAGCGCACGGCGTTCACCTCCGTGGCTCGCCTGACAGCGAGTGTCGTCATCGTGGCGGCAACGAGCCCCAGGACGATGGTGATGACGAGAAGGATCACGTGGGCGGGCCCGAGACGCTTCTTCGCGGCGGCGCGCGGCGTCGCCGCTTTCTTCCGGGCGTTCATCGGAAGAGCTCCTTGACTTTCTGGAGGTAGGTCTGTGCGTCTGCGACCTCTTGCTCGGCGCGCTGGTATTCCGTTCCGAGCGTGGAATACGTCTGCGCGGCGATGATCGCGCTGACGGCGAAGATCAGGGACAGAACCATCAGGACGACCGACAGGCGCGTGAGCCTCCTGGGGGTGGGCGGCTGAGGGACGGGGGGTTGAGCGGCGCCCTCGGCCCGGGGCCGGGGGGACGAGGCCGTGGCTGCGGTGGGAGGCGCCGGGATGGGGGCG
>NZ_ALIY01000176.1:0-14315 GCF_000283035.1 Actinomyces sp. ICM58 | reverse complement strand
CTCCGCGCCGGCAGCGTCGTCGGCAGGTAGCACGGTGAGCGCCCCCAAGGCCGCGCCGGCGGCCACGCCCAGCCCCTCTGCGGCTGCGGGCGCCGGCGCCCAAAGTGGTGAGAACCCCCAGAGCGCCGCACCCGAGGCCACCACCTACGGCTCGAACGACGCGGCCGCCGCGACGCTGCCAGTCGCAACATCGGCCGAGTCCAGCCGATCGGGAGGATGGAGCCCCTACTGGCTGCTTCTCCTCATCATCCCGGCCGCGCTCGCCGGAGGCGGAGCCGGATTCCTGATCCGAACCCGTTGACATGATGAGCCGGGGCGCACTCGCGAGATACCGCGTGAGAGCGCCCCGGCTTCGTGCTGCCCGGACCACGCGGCGCTACACTTCCTCCATGGGAACAGCGCTGGTCACCGGAGCGACCTCCGGCATTGGTGAAGAATTCTGTTGGCAGCTGGCCGCCGCGGGCCACGACCTGGTCCTCGTTGCGCGCCGCGAGGACGCCCTGCGTGCCCTCGCAGACTCGCTTGCAAACGTCGCCGGCGTGCGCGCCGAGGTCATCGCCGCCGACCTGTCGACCGACGAGGGGTGTGCGCGCGTCGCCGCCCGCCTCGACGTGGGAGGCCCCGCCGACCGCGACAAGCCGGACCTGGCACCCGTCGACCTCCTCGTCAACAACGCCGGATTCGGGCTGGGAACCGCGTTCCTGGACAACAGCCTCGACAACGAAATCAACGGCCTGACCGTCATGGTTCGAGCCGTCATGACCCTCGCCCACCACGCGGGGATCTCGATGCGATCGCGCGGGCGCGGCGCCATCCTCAACGTCGGCTCCGTCGCGTCGCGCACCGGCGCGGGCACCTACTCCGCCCACAAGGCCTGGGTCGTCGCCTTCACCGAAGGCCTCGCCGCCGAGCTGACAGGCTCCGGCATCACCGCCACCGTCGTGTGCCCCGGCCCCGTCGACACTCCCTTCTTCGAGCGCGCCGGCGTCGACATGCGCGCCACGCCCTCCTGGCTGATGGCCAGCCCCGAACAGGTCGTCACGGAGGCCCTCGACGCCGTGCGCGCGGGCCGCGTCCAGGTCACACCCACCATCCCCTACAAGGTCGCCATGGGCGCCATGAAGATCGCCCCGCGCTGGGTGACCGCGCGCGCCATGCGCGCCGTCCCCCACATGTGAGGGCACACAAGCACAGACGAGGCCGGGGCCAGGTTCGCGCAGAACCCAGCCTCGGCCTCGTCGCACCGAGCGGACAATCAGGCCAGGCCGATGTCCTCCAGGCCCAGCGCGTAGAAGTACGGGAAGCCCTCGGCCTCGATGCGTTCCTTCGCCCCGGTCGTGCGGTCGACGATCACGGCGACGGCCACCACGTTCGCACCCGCCTCGCGCAGGGCGAGCGCCGCCTCCAGCGGGGAGCCGCCGGTCGTGGACGTGTCCTCCAGGACGACGACGTTCTTGCCGACGACGTCCGGGCCCTCGATGCGGCGCTTCATACCGTGATCCTTCGCGGCCTTACGCACGACGAAGGCGTCCAGGTCCAGGCCTCGCGAGGCGGCGGCGTGCAGCATCGCGGTGGCCACCGGGTCCGCGCCCATCGTCAGGCCGCCCACGGCCACGTACTCCTCGCCGACCGAAAAACCGGACTCCTCCAGGAGATCCAGCATGACGTGGCCAATGAGGGGAGCCGCCTCGTGGTGCAGGGTCGAGCGGCGCATGTCGACGTAGAAGTCGGACTCGCGCCCCGACGCCAGGATGACCTTCTCGTGGATGACGGACAGTTCCTGGACGAGCGCCGCCAGGCGCGCCTTGTGGGAATCGTTGGTCATGGGGATGCCTTTCCGTGTGGGGGTCAGTGGGCCGCCTCGACGAGCTCAATGAGATCGCCGATGCCCTCGTGGATACCGAAGGGGCGGAACGGGTAGTTGCTCACGTCCTCGCGGGCCGTGGAGCCCGACAGGACCAGGTGCGTGCGCAGGCCCGCCTCGACGCCGGCGCGCACGTCGGTGTCCATGCGGTCGCCGACCATCGCGGCGCGCTCCGAGTGGGCGCCGATCTTGTTCAGGCCAGCGCGGATCATGACCGGGTTCGGCTTGCCCACGAAGTAGGGCTGCTTGCCGGTGGCCGCCGTGATCATCGCGGCGATCGCGCCGCACGCGGGCAGGGTTCCCTCGTCGGAGGGGCCCGAGACGTCGGGGTTCGTCGCGATGAACTTCGCGCCGCCCTCAATGAGGCGAATCGCGTGGGTCAGGGCGTGAAAATCGTAGTAGCGAACCTCGCCGAGCACCACGAACTCCGGATCCGTTTCCGTCATGACGTATCCGGCGGCGTGGATCGCGGTGGTCAGGCCGGCCTCGCCGATGACGTAGGCGGTCGAGCCGGGGGACTGCTGCTGGAGGAAGGCGGCCGTGGCGTTCGCGGAGGTCCAGATGTGCTCTTCGGGGATGTCCAGGCCCGAGTTCGCCAGGCGAGCGGACAGGTCACGGTTGGTAAACACCGAGTTGTTGGTGAGGACCAGGAAGGGGGTGTTGGTGGCGCGCAGCGCGGCCAGGAATTCGTTCGCGCCGGGCAGAGCACGGTTTTCCTTGACCAGGACGCCGTCCATGTCGGAGAGCCACGCGCTCACCGGAGGCAATTCGCTCAGTGCTGTTTCTTCGTTCATCAGCGGATTCATGCCACCATTCTACGTTCCAGCTAGGGTGGGATTCGTGAACGACTTCGAAAATGGGTGTGACATCGCGCGTCGGGGCGCCCCCGTTGGCGCAGCGTCGGCGGACGAGGCCGTGGCCTCCTCCCGCGGGCAGGTGGGGGTCGGGCCGTGGCCCGGAGGCGAGGCTGCCTGGCCGGTGGGGGAGCGCTACGACCCCGAGCTCCTGCGGATGGGGGACCGGCGCAACGTCGAAGACCGGTACCGCTATTGGACGATGGAGGCGATCCGCGCGGACGTTGCCGCGCGCGCCCTCCCCTTCGAGGTCGCCGTGGAGAACCTGGATCACGACTTCAATATCGGCTCGATCGTGCGCACTGCGAACGCGCTGGGTGCTCGGCGCGTGCACGTGGTGGGGCGCAAGCGCTGGAATCGGCGCGGCGCCATGGTCACCGACCGCTACCTGCCGGTGGATCATCGCGCCCAGGTGAGCGAGCTCGTCGAGCACTGTGTGCGCGAGGGGCTGGCCCTCGTCGGCGTCGACAACGTCGAGGGGTCCATCGCCCTGGAGGGGGTGGCGCTGCCCAGGCGCGCGTGCCTGGTCTTCGGTTCCGAGGCCTCGGGCCTGAGCGAGGAGATGCTCGCCGCCTGCGAGGTCATCGTGGCGATCACCCAACGGGGGTCGACGCGCTCGATGAACGTCGGTCATGCCGCCGCCATCGTCATGTGGGCGCACGCCTCTCGCCTCAGTGCCCCCTCCAGCACCTGAACCCGCCACCGCACAGGGCGCCCGACCCGCGACGAGTGCCCAGGCCTCGTCGCCGCTCAGACCCGAGAGGAAACGCGCCGAATACCCCGGACTCGCGAAACGCCTACCACACGCGGCCGTGGGAAGAAAAGACCCTGTCCGAACGGGACTTCCATCCCCTCCCGCACGTGCAAAATGTGAGACAATCGATCACGACAAAACTGTCACTCGATTAGGAGGCTCCAAGTGCCTATCGCAACCCCTGAGGTCTACGCAGAGATGCTGAATCGCGCACGGGACGGCAAGTTCGCCTACCCCGCGATTAACGTGACCTCGTCCCAGACCATCACCGCCGCCCTCCAGGGCTTCGCCGAGGCCGAGTCCGACGGCATCATCCAGGTGTCCGTCGGCGGCGCCGAGTACGGCTCTGGCTCCACCATCAAGAACCGCGTCACCGGCTCTCTGGCCCTCGCCGCCTACGCCTACGAGGTCGCCAAGAACTACGGCATCACCGTGGCTCTGCACACCGACCACTGCGCCAAGCAGAACATCGACTCCTGGGTCCGTCCCCTCCTCGAGATCGAGGCCGGCCAGGTCGCCGACGGCAAGCTCCCCACCTTCCAGTCCCACATGTGGGACGGCTCCGCGATCCCGCTCGACGAGAACCTGGAGATCGCGAAGGAACTGCTCGCCATGTCCGTCAAGGCCAACACCATCCTCGAGATCGAGGTCGGCGCTGTTGGTGGCGAGGAAGACGGCGTCGTTGGCGAGATCAACGAGAAGCTCTACACCTCCACCGCAGACGGCATCAAGACCGTTGAGGCCCTGGGCCTGGGCGAGAACGGCCGCTACATCACCGCTCTGACCTTCGGCAACGTGCACGGCGCCTACAAGCCCGGCCACGTGAAGCTGCGTCCCGAGCTGCTCGGCACCATCCAGGAAGAGGTCGCCGCGCACTTCGGCCTCGACCACCGTCCCTTCGACCTGGTCATGCACGGCGGCTCCGGCTCCACCGCCGAGGAGATCGCCACCGCTGTCGCCAACGGCGTCATCAAGATGAACGTCGACACCGACACGCAGTACGCGTTCACCCGCCCGGTCGTCGACCACATGATGCGCAACTACGACGGCGTCCTCAAGATCGACGGCGAGGTCGGCGTGAAGAAGCAGTACGACCCGCGCACGTGGGGCAAGTCGGCCGAGGCCGGCATGGCTGCCCGCGTCGTCGAGGCCTGCCAGCGTCTGGGCTCCGACGGCACCCAGATGCGCTGAACCCTTCGCTGAGAGCCGCCTAGCGGCCTGAAGCGTGAGCCGCCCGGCCCCTGTGGGACCGGGCGGCTTCGTGTTGTTCGTTTCCCCGCGGCGGCTCCCTCCGACGGCTTCCTATCGGGTGCGGCCTGGTGCGATGGTATGTTGTTCGTTGTTCCGTAATGTCGCATGCAATTCCCCTCCGGCGTTATGTTGGTTTGTGTCAGTCTGTAGTGTTGTGTCACTCGTGTTTATGAATTGCATGCGACTTTTGCCTGCTGGCCCTGCCGCCGCCCACCGGCACCGCGGCGAGGCTCTCCGGACCTTCTCTGCTCTCCGTATCGACGAAACCGGCTGCGTGGATAGGTAATTGCGATATGGATAGGTTACGAGCATCCGGATAGCTTAGTAACCTATCCGGATGCCGTTAACCTATCCGGATCGTCGCAACCTATCCGCGTGTGGAGAGCATTTTCGTGCAGGTGGTCGCAGGTGGGGTCCCTGGACCTGCTTGAGCTGCTAGGTGTTGCGGGCGCAGTGGTCTTTCTAGGTTCTTGTGGTGGCTGCAACGGGGGACACCAGGACACGAGGCATGATGGTTTCCCACCAACGTCGCACGTAATTCCCCGTCGCTACTTAAAGGTGTGAAATAGCATCGTTGGAATTGCAACGTTTTCTAGCTGTCTCAAAAAGTGACCGGATTAAATTACGTGCGACTTTTGTGGGGGTGTGACAGTGGGGTGGAACACCGACAGCGGGGTGGGTCACCGACGGTGGGAAAACTGGGGATAGCAACGGGGCGGGATCCCGTAGGATCCCGCCCCGTATCGCGAGCGGCCCGTATCACGAGCGGCCCGTATGGCGAGCGGCCCGTATGGCGAGCGGCCCGTGTTGCGAGCGGCCCGTGTTGCGAGCCCGTATGACGAGCGGCCCGTGTCGCGAGCCCACCTCACGCATGGGGCTCCTCGCGCACTGTCGCGCCGCGCTCGCACTAGTGGCTGCCCGCGTTGAACTCGAGCCTCACTCCTGCGGAGGCTTCGGGACGGAGGCGTCGCGCACGCCCTCCTCGACCGCCTCGGAGATGGTGGGGGAGACGACCTTGGCACCTACGAGCGCGGTGAACATCTGCTGCAGGTCCAGGCCCAGCGAATCGCCCAGGCCCGCGTTGATCTGGCTGATCGACTTCGTAATGTCGCCGACCATCTGGGCGTTGTTGCCCTCGCCGTACATGGTGATGGTATCGACCTTGGACAGCGGCTCGGCCACGGCGCGCGCCACCTCGGGCAGCGCGCGGAAGTACATTTCCAGCACGGCCGCCTGGTTCATCTTCGTCATAGCGATGGCCTTCTTTTCGAGGCCCTCGGCCTCGGCCGTCAGCTTCGCGCCGATCGCGGAGGCCTCGGCGCGGCCTCGAGCCTCGATACCCTGCGCCTCGGCGAGCATGGCCTGCTTGTCGGCCTCTGCCTTCTTCGTGCGCTCGAAGGCCTCGGCCTCGGCCTGACGCTGACGCGCGTACAGGGCCGCGTCGGCCTTCTTCTCGGCGGCGTAGCGGTCGGCGTCGGCCTTTGCGTTCACCTCGGCCTGCAGGGCCTGCTTGGTGACGACGACTTCCTTCTCCTTGATGACCGCCTGCTGCTCCTGCTTGACGATGTCGGCCTGCGCGGTCTCGCGCTCGATGTCGCGGCGCTGAATCTGCGACTGAATCTCGTAGGCAGCGTCTGCCTTCGCCTTCTCGGTGTCGGCCTCGACCTTCAGAGCCGCCTGGCGCTTGGCGAGGTCCGTCTGCTTCTGAGCGATCTCGAGCTGCGAGGCGACCTGTGCGTCGTTGGCTTCCTTCTGTGCGACGGCGGTCGCCTGCGCGACCTCCTTCTGCGCGTTCGCCTTGGCGATGGCCGCGGTCTTGCGGATCTGCTCGGTGTTGTCGATACCGAGGTTGTCGATGACGCCGTTCTGGTCGGTGACGTTCTGGATGTTGAACGCGACGATCTCGAGACCCATCTCCTCCAGGTCCTGCTTCGCGTTCTCCTGGACGCGCTCGGAGAAGGCGGCGCGGTCGGTGATGATGTCGGTGAGCTTCATCTGGCCGATGATGGCGCGCAGGTGGCCCTCAAGGGTGTCGCGTACCTCCTCGGAGATTTCGGAGGTTGTCTTGTAGAGGAAGTTACGAGTTGCCGCGCGGAACAGTGTCGGGTCGTCGGTCGCGATGCGGACCTTGACGGCCGCGTCGACGCGCACGTTGATGTAGTCGTTGGTGGGAACGAAGTCCGTGGTCTGAGCGTCGACGGAGATCATCGAGGCGGTCATGGTGTCCACGCGCTCGAGGAGGGGAATCTTCCACCCCGTCTTGCCGTGGAGGACGCGCTGGCCGCGCGGGCCGGAAATGACCTTGACTTCGCCCGGGGAAGCGGACACGAAGCTTGCCCACAGGAACAGGACGATCAAGACAAATGCAGCGACGGCGATGGCTGCGATGCTGAGGAGAGGCATGATAGCTGCTTTCAGGAGAGGGATGCGGCCCCCTTGTATCCGAGTAGCCGCATAACCGGTCAGGATAGCAGGCTATGTTGCGGGTCTCAACCAGGTTGTTGTCTGTCCAGACACCAGAGGCACTGCTGGCGTGGACATCGTTGCGCAGCGGGCTGTGCGCCCTTGAAACGAAGGGATTGCGGGCCGTATCATGGAGTACCTGCGCAATGGTCCGCAGCGTTGATCGCCCAACGAGGGGCATCCTGAGAGAGACGGAAACCTCATGAAAAAAGCCCTCATCATCCTCAGCTGCATTGTCGTTGCTGTTCTTGCTTTCGCCACTGCTTTCCTCCTGGTGTACGAGAGGGAGCGTGGAGTGTCGGAGAAACCGGTCCTGTATCTGTATCCGCAGGAGGAGCAGCAACTGACGGTGACGCTCGATCTGGAGGGCAGTCTCGACACCGTGTACCCGGCCCCGGACGGCCAACGCGCGACCGAGCGGGGGACCCAGGCCTCGTGGACGGTGATGGCTTCACCCGATGGGACGCTGACCGACGCGAGCGGGCGCACCTACCCGTACTTGTTCTGGGATGGGCCGGTGAAGCAGGAATCGCCGCAGCAGGGATTCGTGGTCGCGCGCGAGGATGCGGTGCCCTTCCTGGAAGAGAAGCTGGCGCTGCTCGGCCTTAGCGACCGGGAATCCGATGATTTCATCACGTACTGGGCGCCGCGCATCCGCGCCTACGACTACACGTTCGTCTCCTTCGACGCGAGCGCGTATACGCAGCACGCCTCCTACAGCTTCACGGACGAGGCCGGGGCAACGGTCACGCCGGACACGTTCATCAGGGTGTTCATGACGATTCGCGAGGCCGATGCGAACACCGTCGTCCAACCGCAGACCCTCGCGCCGTCACCGACGCGCAGCGGCTTCACGGTCGTCGAATGGGGCGGCACGGAGCAACAAAAGTCTCATCGCTGACCGCTCGGGCGAGCGAAAAAGCGACCCACGCGACACAATGGAATCATAGAGTGGTGAGACGACGTCACCACGGACAGGAAGGTAGTGACATGGCCCAGGAATGGACCCGCAGTGAAGGCATGATTATCGGCCACGAGCTGGATCCCAGCGTGGTTGCCGGGGAGCTGAAGGAGCGTGCGATCCTCGCCCAGCTCGAATGGTTCCCCTCTACGCCGCAGCTGCTCGGCCTCAACGTCGCGGTCGCAGACGACCGCGTTGCTACCGTCCCCGCGAGCTCCACTGAGGTCGTCCCGGGTCCCACCCCCGCCGAGCTGGCCGACGAGCTCGCTATTCTGTTCGATGCCGAGGTACGCATCGGTAACGCGACGGCCGACCACCTGCCCGAGGGCGACTCGCCGCTGGGCACCGTGTGGCCCTCTGATGAGGAGGCCTCGGCGACCGCGGAGCCGACTCCGACCCGCATCGTCGAGATCGGACGCACCCCTGCCTCGTCGGTGCCGCTCCTGGCGGCCCTGGAGGGCGTGGACCTGGGCGACCTGGAGCTCGCCGACGACCACCGCGCGCTCCTCGCGGAGCTGCCCGCCGAGAAGGAAGGCTGGAACTTCGGCGACCTGCCCCTCGTCACCCTATCCGTCACGGACGACGAGTTCCAGGTGTTCCTGGTGACCGACGACCACCTGGAGCACATCGTGTCCCACAACTGGGGCATGGACGCCGCGATCGTCCCCGGCGGCCACGACAAGGCGCTGAACCTGCCCGGCGAGGTCATCGACCTGGTCGGCGACCGCCTCGACCTGCAGGCCATCGCCCAGGCCGTGCCCGGCGCCGACGCGGACGCCCTGTGGGCCTCCGTCGCGACCACGGGCGAAGAATCCGTGTGGAAGGTCGTGCGCGCACTCGGGCTGCCCGGCTCCGTCGCCGGCTTCCTCCTGGGGACCACGGATATTGAGGACGTCGAGGGCGTCACCGTGCACCTCGCGCGCGGCATCTCCAACGCGATTGGCCGCAGCGTCGACATCATGATGGGGCAGCCACAGTCGGTGGTCAAGCCCCTGTGGAACTCCTACGAGTCCGTCGCCGTCGAACGCCCCTGGATCATCCACGCGGCCGTCGCCGCCGAGGCCATCGTCGGTGTCGGCATGCTCGTCGCCGCCGTGCGCTCGACCCCTCCGCGCTCGGGCTGGATGCGTGTCGCGGGCATCGTCGGCGGCCTCATGGTGGTCGACTCCATCGCGGAGCTCTCGCTGGCCAAGCACGTGTCCAAGCGTTTCGCGCGCCGCGCGGGCGAGGCGTAACGAGCCAACGCCCCACGACGGGAAACGGCCGGGGACGCTCACGCGTCCCCGGCCGTCGTTTCGTTTCCGGTGGGTGAGCGCGGCCGCGCCCAGCCGCTCTTAGCGCGCCAGGGCCTCGGCAGGGAAATCCTGCGGGCGATCCGTGAAGATGCCCGTGACACCCCACGAGGCCAGCTCGCGGGCCTGCTCCACGTCGTTGACGGTCCACACGTTGACCTCGAAGCCGGCGTCGCGCATGGCGCGCACATCGGACTCGGTGAGACCCTCAACGCCAGGGTGGATCGCCGCGGCGCCGAGGGCGGCAGCGCCCTCACGCCACTCCTCGGACGCGCGCTCGATGAGCCAGCCGAGCGCAACCGACGGGCAGGCCTCGTGGAAGTCGCGCAGCAGGTCGTGGTCGAAGGAGGACACGAGGAGGCGCGAGGGGACCTTGTCCCCGGCGAGCGTGACGGCCAGGGCCTCGATGAGGCGTTCGCGCAGGCGGTCGCCGCCCGCGCACGGCTTGATCTCCAGGTTCGCGCCCATCTGCTGAGCGTGCGCGAAGGCGAGCACGTCCGCGGCCTCGGGAATACGCTCGAAGCGGTACGTGTCCGAGAACCAGCGGCCCGCGTCCAGGCGACGAATATCGGAGAAACCCAGCTGATAGTAGGAGCCCGAACCCGTCGTCGTGCGATCCAGGGTGTCGTCGTGGATGACGATCAGGGAGCCGTCGCCGATGATGTCCACGTCGAACTCGAACCAGCGCGCACCGACCTCCATGGCCTTGGAAAACGCGGCGATCGTGTTCTCCGGCGCCAGCGAGGACGCGCCGCGGTGGGCGTAAATACGGGGGAAATCAGACATGATGGCTCCTAGCGTGCGAGGGGCGAGTATCGGTACCCCTTCACCATAGGTCGGGGTGCGATGCCGCGCTGAACGTGGAGGAACGCTCCGAAGCGGGTTCGAGCAGGACGGCCTCGTCGCGCTTCGACTGCAGGATGTTGGTGATGTAGGAGGCGAGGGCCTCCTCGCGCGGGATGTCGTGGCCGGCCTGCTGGGCCATGTACCAGCGGTGCTCGAGGTACTCGTGGTACAGCTGCGCGGGCTCCAGCTTGCCCGCCAGCTCGCGGGGAATCGCGCGGACGATGGGGGCGAAGACGTCGGTGAGCCAGTCGTGGGCGGCCTCCTCCAGGGGAACGTCCTGCATGTCGTGGGTGGCGCGCCACGCGTCGATGTCACCGAGGAGGCGGCGGGCCTGATGCTCGCCGACATCCATGCCCGTCAGGCGCATGAACTTGCGGTTGTGGTGTCCCGCGTCGACCACCTTCGGCTGAATGACGAGGTGCTCGCCGGTGTCGTCCGAGGCCATGCGCAGCTCGGCGACGTCGAAGCCGAGGTCGTTGAGGCGCCGGATGCGCTCACTGACGAGGTATTGGCGCTGCTGGTTGGGCAGGGACTCCTCCGCGGTGACCTCGTTCCATAGGAGGTCATACTGGGTGCGGATGCGGTCGCCCACGTCGATGGGGTCGGATTCCAGCGGGAAGTAGCCGCCGGCCTGGAGGTCCATGAGCTCGCCGATAATGTTCGTGCGCGCCAAGTCCACGTCGTATTCGCGCTGGCCGGGGGTCAGATCGGGGTGCAGCTCTCCTGTTTCGGCGTCCACGAGGTAGGCGGCGAACTCGCCGGCGTCGCGCCGAAACAGCGTGTTCGACAGGGAGACGTCGCCCCAATAGAAGCCGATGAGGTGCAGGCGCACGAGCAGCAGCGCGAGCGCGTCGATGAGGCGACTCGCCGTGTCCTCGCGCATCGAGAGGGAAAAGAGCGCGCGGTAGGGGAGGGAGAACTGCAGGTGCTCGGTGATGAGCACCGCGTTGAGCTCTTCGCCGTCCACTCCGACGCGGCCCGTGATGACCGCAACCGGGTCGACCGAGGGTGCGTCCAGGCGCGAGAGGTCGCGCAGCATGTCGTACTCGTGGTGGGCCACCGTCTCGCCGATCTCCTTGACCGCCAGGACGCGTCCCGACAGGTTCACGAAGCGCACGACGTGGCGGGAAATGCCGCGCGGCAGGGCAGCGAGAAGAGACGACGGCCACTCCTCCAAAGGAATGTCCCAAGGGAGGTCGAGGAGCGCGGGCTCGGCCGCGGCAGCCGTAATGTCCAAAGCCATGCCCTCATTCTCTCATCTCTCGCGGCTCTCGTATAGCCCGACAGTAGGTCAGGCGCGCTTCGCGGTGTACAACACGTGCGTGTGTCGGCGCGCTCACGAACGAGCCCCAGCCTCGTTCGGGAGATGAACGAACGAGGCTGGGGCTGCTAGGGGGTGAGCGCTAGGCGCGCGTCACTCGGGCAGGCGGACGCCCGTGGAGGCCGAGAAGTTGTGCTGCTGGCCCTCGCGGATGCGCACGTACAGGACGCCGCCGCGGCCGGGGGCGGTGCGCGGGGGAACACGCACGATCAGCTGCTTGGAGGTGCCTTCGGCGCCGGAGCCCAGGCCCTCGCCCTTCTCGTCGCCGACCAGGTGGCCGTACACGTAGGCGTCCGAGCCGAGCTCCTCGACGAAGTCGACCTCGACGGGGATGGTGTCTTCGACGGACTCGTCAACGACGTCCAGGCCCTCCGGGCGGAAGCCGATCTTGATCTTTCCGCCGTCCTCGGGGACCAGCGCGTCGCGGGTGGCGGCCGACAGGCGCACGCGGGCCGGGCCGATCTTCGCCCACTCGCCGTCCACCGTGAAGGTGCCCAGGTTCATGGCGGGGGAGCCGATGAAGCCGGCGACGAACTCGTTGGCGGGACGCTCGTACATCTCCTGCGGGGTTCCGACCTGCTGGAGGAGGCCGCCGGCCAGGACTGCGATGCGGTCGCCCATCGTCAGGGCCTCGGTCTGGTCGTGCGTGACGTAGACGGTCGTGACGCCGAGCTCGCGCTGCAGGGATGCGATCTGGGTGCGGGTCTGGACGCGCAGCTTGGCGTCCAGGTTGGACAGCGGCTCGTCCATGAGGAAGACCTGGGGCTTACGGACGATCGCGCGGCCCATGGCGACGCGCTGACGCTGACCGCCGGACAGAGCCTTGGGCTTGCGGTCCAGGTAGGGCTCCAGGTCGAGGATCCTGGCCGCCTCTTCGACGCGCTGGTTGATCTTCTCCTTCGACACGCCCGCGATCTTCAGGGCGAAGCCCATGTTCTCGCGCACCGACATGTGCGGGTAGAGGGCGTAGTTCTGGAAGACCATCGCGATGTCGCGGTTCTTCGGGGGGACGTCGGTGACGTCCTTATCGCCGATGAGGATGCGACCACCGTTGACGTCTTCCAGGCCCGCGAGCATGCGCAGGGAGGTGGACTTGCCGCAGCCGGAGGGGCCGACCAGGACGAGGAACTCGCCGTCGGCGATGTCGAGGCACAGCTGGTCGACGGCGGGCTTGTCGGCGCCCGGGTAGACGCGAGTCGCGTGATCGAAGGTAACGGTTGCCATGTTCAATTCCTTCCCACCGGCAGGTACGTGCCGGACGATCCGTTGTGGGGCGACCGTGGAGCGTCTTCGCCCACGGAGTGCGAACGCGGATCGTTCCGCGCGCGCGACTAGAGCCGAAACTACCACGGTCGACCGTGCATGTACAGTCCGTGTCGGATCGTGGATCGGGAGGGGGACGAGTGGGTGTGGCGCTCGCCTCGTTTTCCTTCACGAGGCCGGGGTTGCCCGCGCGGGTGGACACAGTTGAGGGAGGGTGCCGCTACTCTGGTGGCGTGGAAGAAGGCGAGGAACTGGGCGGCTACAGGCTCATCCGCCGGCTCGGAACGGGCGGCGCGGGCACGGTGTGGCTCGCCGAAGACGGGGGCGGCACGCGCGTCGCCCTCAAAGCCATGCACCCCGCGATGGCGGCCTCCGAGGAATCGCGCGCCCGCCTCGAGCGAGAGACCCGCACCGTGAACTCGGTGCGTTCCCCCTTCGTCGCCCACATCGTTGACGCGGAGACGGAGGCGAGCCAGCCCTTCGTCGTCTCCGAATACGTGGATGGGCCCACCCTCGCGGAGATCCTCGCGTCCGGCCCGATCCCGCTGCGCGGTGTCGCCGCCATGTCCTACCACCTGGCCTCGACGATCGCGGCCGTTCATCACGCCGACATCATCCACCGCGACATCAAGCCCTCCAACATCATCTGTTCTCCGCGCGGGCCCGTCCTTATCGACTTCGGCATCGCGATGGCCGTGGAGGACCAGCACCTGACGCGCACCGGCCTCGTCTCCGGCACGGCCGGATACACCGCGCCCGAGCTCCTTCAGGGTGGCCACGCCACCAAGGAATCCGACTGGTGGGCCTGGTGTGCGACGCTCCTGTCGTGCGCGACCGGACGCCCGCCCTTCGGCAAGGGGGACGTGACCGCCACCATGCTGCGCGTCATCGAGGGTGATCCCGACCTGGCCGGGCTGCACCCGATGGTCGCCGACACGCTCGCGGGGGGACTGGCCCCCGACCCCGACGATCGCCCCTCGCCCTCCCTGATCGTCGCCGATCTCATGAGCGCCGTCGGCTGGGCTCCCGGCGAACTCGACTACGTGACCGTCAACTGGGCTCAGCTCCTTGACACGGGCGTGCGCACCCAGTCCATCAACTCTGACCCGCAAGAAATCGCCGCCCCTCCCCAGTGGGACGAGGCCGGCGTGCGCCCCGGGGCCACCGGCGCCCGAGCTGTCACATACCCCGAGCATCCGCGCCGCGACGCCTCGGAATTCACCGCCGCCAACGACCACACCGAACAGGTCGACACGGCCTCTGTCGCGTGGGACGAGGAGGAGTGGGACGACGACCCTGGCGAGGTCGCCTGGCACGACGATGCGACCGACACCTGGCAGGCGGTCGATGACGCGGACCCGACCGAGGTCATTCCCCCGTATGACCGCCCCTCGCCCCCTGCCCCCCAGGGCGGCTATCTCGCTCCCCAAGGGGGCTATCCCGGCC
>NZ_ALIY01000175.1:0-2194 GCF_000283035.1 Actinomyces sp. ICM58 | reverse complement strand
TTGAGGAGGCCGCCGGGAGCCCCGGCGGCGTTGCCTTCTGGCACACCTACCGCACCATTTTGGCCGAGCGTGGAGCGTTCCTCACCTCCGCTCCCTCCCTGGAGTACTTCGCGCGCAGGATTATTCCCGCGCCCCACCCCACCTCGGATGAGACGCAGCGCTTCTTCGAGGAGAACCCGACCTTCCTGGAGCACGAGTTCTGGCAGTTCTTCCGCGTCGAGGGCGCCCTGCCGGGCTCTGCCCTCTTCGTGTGGATGTACCGCGAGGACCCCTCCGCGCCCGGCGGCGACTTCGAGCGCCTGCACAGCCACGACCTGGTCCGCTACATGGCGACGCGCCTCCCGCAGCTGCGACCCCGCATCCTCTCCGAGTGTCTGGCCGCGCAGCGGCGCGACTTCTCCGCCTACAACGCCCGCGTCTTCTCGCGGGCCTGGGAGGCGCTCGAACCGACGCGCGAGGAAACACTTGAGGCCGTGGCGGATCTGATCGCCCTGCTCGGAGCCCAGCCCTCGCCGAGTGTGTCCCTGGCCCAGAAATCGCTTCTGGGTATCGCCCGGGAGCTGACGGATGAGCAGGTGGACGCCCTCGTGCAGGCCAGCACCCAAGTCCTGGCGCGCAGTGAAAAGAAGCTGCTGCGCGCGCACCTGCGTCTGCTCGCCGCCCTCGTCAAGGCCCATCCCGGCTGCGCGTCCGCGGTTGGCGACGTGGTCGCTGAGGCCGAGTTCCCCCTCGACCTGCGAGACCGCGCAGCCGCGCTCGTCGGGGCACCCCCTGGTTCCGGGAACTCTGACAGTTCCGGGGACTGTGGGGACGAGGCAAGGGCCGGGCCTGCGGGGTCGGCCGCCCCCGGCGCGACCGCCCAGGGAAACGAAACCGGGGAGGGGGCCCAGGCCTCGTGGACGTTCCCGGACGCCCCCGCAGCGGACCTGCCGCGCACGTCGCATACCGCCGAGCTGCCCGCCGATAACGACGCGGTCGTCGCTGCGTTGCACGCCCTCTTCGAGGACGCGTCCGCGGGCGCCGCCCTGCCCGCGCTCCTGACGCGCATCAGCGGCGAGGGCATCGAGCTGGCGGAGGCCGACAAGGCGCTGCTCGCCAAATACTGGCGGAGCGCCCCCAACTGGAAAGGCGCCAACCAGCTATCCTACCTGGCCTCGCGGCTCCTGGGCGGGATGGATGTGAAGGACGCGCCCGAGGCCGGCCACTTCCGCGGCTACCGGCGCAAGGGCAGCGAGTGGGAGCAACACCGCGGCCCGGTCCGCCTCCTGCACGAACAGCTGCGCGTCGCATTGGGTGACAAGCCCTACGACAAGCCGAACGGTCAGGACGCGTACCGCTTCGACCCGATCCTGACCGAGCCGCTCGAACCCATGGATGTGCAGTGGGAGCGGCAGATCATCCGTGCCCCCTACCAGAAGCCCGTCAGGGTCGTGCGCGGCGAGTACAAGAAGACCGACGATATGCGCGAGACGTGGGTGATCCCCGGTCAAACCCTGGCAACCGGCGAGGACTCGCTGGCGGGCGCACTCGCCAACGTCGCCGGGGTTGCCCCCGAGTTCACCGGGCGGCTCCTGGAATCTGGGGACTACCGGTCGAGCGGCGTCGCCTACGCGTGGGCTGCCTGGGCCCTCCAGCACAATCCGGATATTCTCGCCGCCCACGCAATGCCCGTCCTCCAGGGTGCGTTTGTCAAGTTCCCGCAGGTCATCGCGCCCTTCGAGGTGATCGTGCGCGCGCTGGGGGAGGGGTGGCGGGCGCCGGGCGCGCCCACCTACTCGGCCCTGGCGTGGGCGTCCACCGCCGCGCAGGCACCCTACCGGGCCATCGCCGCCGAGGCCATCGCGAGCCTCTCCGACACCGGCCGATACGACCCGGCGGCCATGGCTGGTGAGTTTGGCTACCTGCTGCGCAACGGGTGGTTCGGTCCCGGGCGGGTCGCCCAGACGCTCACCGATTGCGCGTCCATCTCGGCGCTGGCCGGCTACCGCGTCGCCCAGACCATTGCGGCGCTGCTTCCGTCGCTCGTTGGCATCCGGGGTTCGAATCGTATGGTCGAGGCCCTGGTGGCGCTCGCGGGCGACTACGGCATGAGGGTGTGCGTGCCTGATGAGCTGCGCCCCAAGATGAAGGGATCGAGCGCTCTCGCTCAGGCGCTGCGGGCGCTCGACGTGCTGCCCCACGCACCCACGCGCCA
>NZ_ALIY01000174.1:0-4461 GCF_000283035.1 Actinomyces sp. ICM58 | reverse complement strand
TCGCCGTATCCTTGGATGGTTCACGACGTAAGGAGATCGGATGAGCTCGACTGCAGGCCCGGTGCTTGGGCCGGTGCACGCGCCGTCGCTGCGGGATCGCGAGCGCGCCGAGGCGCGTGCTCGCCGTAACCCCTGGGTGTGGCTACGCGAGATTCTCGTCATCATCGTCGTCGCGCTGGTGATCTCCTCACTCCTTCGCGCCTTCATCGTGCAGGTCTTTTGGATCCCCTCGCCCTCGATGCGTAACACACTGGTCGAGGACGACCGCATCGCTGTGTCCCGCGTGGACGCGCTGCGCTCGAATATTCACCGCGGAGACGTCGTCGTCTTTGACGACACGCTCGGCTGGCTCGGCACCACCGAGGTGTCTTCCTCGTCCGTCGTGCGCCGACTCGGAGAGTTCACGGGTTTCGTGCCCGCGGGCGGGGAGCAGACCCTCGTCAAGCGGGTGATCGGTGTGGGCGGCGACCGCGTCACCTGCGTGAGCGCCACCGGCAAGGTCAGCGTCAACGGCGTCGAGCTCGACGAACCATACGTCGCCGACGGCCAGGTGCCCTGCGGCGAGCGTACCTTCGACGTGACCGTGCCCGAGGGTTACCTGTGGGTGATGGGCGATAATCGTTCGAATTCCGCCGATTCTCGGTATCACATGGGTTCGGGTCAGTCGCCCTACGTGCCCGTCTCCTCCGTCGTGGGGACGGTGCAGGCCGTGATCTGGCCGGTCTCGCGTTGGTCTACTGACATCGGTCACCAAGAGGTCTTCACCTCCGTTCCCGACCCCTCATGACCGCCGCGGCGCGCGACCTGGAGCTCGCCCTAGCGAAGCGGTGGGGCCTCGTGGCGGGCATGGACGAGGTCGGCCGCGGGGCCCTCGCCGGCCCCGTTGCGGTCGGCGTCGCCGTGATCGGCCAGGACGCGCCTCCCGTTCCCGAGGGACTGACCGACTCCAAGGCGCTTTCCGCTCGTCGGCGCGAGGCTCTCGTCGCCCCCATTCACTCCTGGGTCCGTGACTGCGCCGTCGGCTACGCGTCCCCGCAGGAAATCGACCGATGGGGGATCGTCGCGGCTTTGCGCCTGGCGGGGCGCCGCGCCCTCGCCGAGGTGGCGAGCCGCGCAGTCATGCCGGGCGTCGTCTTGCTGGACGGTTGCCACGATTGGCTTTCCGCACCCGAGGACCTGTTCGCAGACGAAGGCGGTCCCGAGGATCCTTTTGGTATCGCCCTGCCCGTCCACATGCAGGTCAAGGCCGACCTGTCCTGCGCCGTCGTGGCCGCGGCCTCCGTCATCGCCAAGGTGGCCCGCGATCGCCTCATGAGCGAGGCCGACGACCCCGGATACGGGTGGGCCTCCAACAAAGGCTACGGCTCAGCAGCGCACGCCCGCGCGATCGGCCGCCTCGGCGTCAGCGACTTTCATCGTCGCTCGTGGAAGATGCCGACGAGCGCCACAAAGTAGGGCACGCCGGGGTGGCAGGGTGGCAAGCACGCCCAGGCCCGGCATGATGGGTTCGTGAGCGAAGAAATCGAAGGTTACGAGAACAACCTGGAGCTGGAGCTTTTCAAGGAGTACCGCGACGTCATCGGCTTGTTTACGTTCGTCGTGGAGACCGAGAGGCGTTTCTATCTGTGCAACCACGTGGACGTGCAGGCGCGCCCGGTGGGCGGTGACGTCTTTTTCGAGTTGACGCTCACCGACGCCTGGGTGTGGGACATCTACCGATCCTCCCGTTTTGTTCGCTCGGTGCGAGTCATCACCTACAAGGACGTGAATGTCGAGGAGCTCTCCAAGCCGGAGCTCGACATTCCCTAGCCTAGCGCCGTCCACAGGACAAGCGGCGCGAGCCGTTTATCCACAGGCCTTTGCGTCAACCGCTCCCTGTCCACAGGGGGCGGTTTTCGTGTTGTGTGGCCCGGTGACCGGGGCGCACTGTGGTCGTGGAGGTGAGCTCTCATGGAATGCTCAACACGACCCGATCGTCGGACTCTCGGTGCAGCCGGGGAACACACGGCCCGCCTGATGATTGAGGAAGCGGGCCTGCGCGTCCTGGAATGCAACTGGCGCGATGGCCGACGCGGCGAGCTTGACATCATCGCCCGAGACGAGACGGAGCCCGCGTGCTCGTGGACCGTCATCGTCGAGGTACGCACCCGGGTTGGTCGGGGAAAAGGCAGTGCTCTCGCATCGGTGGATGCACGTAAGGTCGCTCGGTTGAGGGCGCTCACGGGCGCCTGGTGCAGGCAGCGAGGCCGACTGGACTCGCGGGTCCGCATTGACGTCGTCGCGATCACGCTGTCGGCGCAGTCCCTTCGGCAATGGCCGGACGTGGATCGAGCGGACGTCGACGTGCGCGCTCTCGGTGCGCACGCGGTGTGGCTGCGGGGCGTGCAATGACCGGGCCAGGGCTTGCACGCACCTATTCGATCAGCGTGGTTGGCATTGAGGGACACCTCGTCGATGTCGAGACGTATGCCGGTGCCGGGCTCGTGGCCTTCACACTCGTCGGCCTGTTGGACACGTCGGTGCGCGAGGCCCGTGACCGGGTGCGCGCGGCCTTCGAGTCCTGCGGCCTTGACGTGCTGGATCAACGCATCACGGTGAACCTCTCGCCGGCGGGCATCCCGAAGTCGGGTTCTGGCTTCGACCTGGCCATCGCCTCGTCTATCGCGTTGGCGACGGGTCTCGTGTACCCGCGCGCTTTTCAGGACGCTGTCATCGTCGGGGAACTCGCCCTGGACGGTAGCATTCAGCCGGTGCGCGGAGTGTTGCCGGCCGTGCTCGCCGCCCGCTCACGGGGAGTGCGTCGGGTTATCGTCCCGGAGGCGTGCGCCCGGGAGGCGCGGCTCGTGGACGGCATCGAAGTGATCGCCTTCGCGCACCTGGCCGACCTCATCGCCTGGGGCGGGGGAGAGGCCATCAAGGCTCCTTTCCACGGCCACCTGGGAATGCGCGCCGTGGAACCAGGCCGTCAATCGCCCGCCGTCCTCGATATGGCTGACGTGCGAGGCCAGGGCGAAGCGGTGGGTGCGATGGAGGTCGCTGCGGCCGGAGGGCACCACGTCTTCCTCATCGGCGAGCCCGGCTCGGGCAAAACCATGTTGGCCTCGCGGCTGCCGACGATTCTTCCCGACCTGGATGCCGACACCGCGCTTGTGACGACGTCCTTGCATTCCGTGGCAGGGCTCGTACCTGCGGGCACTGCCCTTGTCATGCGCCCTCCCTTCCAGGCGCCCCACCATTCGGTGACGATGGCCGCCCTGATTGGGGGTGGATCACGCACCCTGACGCCGGGCGCGGCGTCGCTCGCACACGGCGGCATCCTGTTCCTCGACGAGGCCGCCGAGTTTGCGCCCTCCGTGCTCGACTCCCTGCGTGAACCCTTGGAGTCGGGGGTCGTCAACCTGCACCGGTCGGGGATCCACACGCGCTACCCGGCCTCGTTTCAGCTGGTCATGGCCTCCAACCCATGCCCCTGCGGCGGGGGACGGGCAGGGCGTCACTGCACCTGTTCCTCTGTCGCTCGGAGGCGTTACCTGGCGCGCTTGTCGGGCCCTCTCCTGGACCGGATGGACATTCGCATCGACGTGCACACGCCGACACGGGCGGACATGGCCTCGTGTACGACGCGCGACTCGGAGACGATCAGGCAGCGAGTGAGTGCCGCCCGCGACCGGGCCCGCCACCGCCTTGCGGGCACACCCTGGGTGTGCAATGCCCAGCTTCCGGGAGCGTGGATCAGGCGTCACTCGGGCATCGACGCCGAGCTGGTCGCCCAGCTGGACCGGCTCGTCGACGTCGGCGCCTCCTCGATGCGGGGAGTGGACCGCATGCTGCGCCTGGCGTGGACCCTGGCGGACTTGGCGGGGGCACCTCGACCGACAATTGACCACATCGTTGCAGCGCAGCAGCTGCGGAATGGACACGATCATGACACCAGATGAGACGATGCAAGAGGCGGCCTGGTGGTCGGCGGTGGCAGAACCCGCCGATCCCGCGGCGCGCGTACTGCGTGCGACGCTCGGGGACCGTCGGGGGCGCGAATGGCTCCAAGGGGAGTGGAGGGGCGTGCCGAGGGAACTGCGGTGCGCTGGCGAGGCCCGTTGGGACCAGCAGTGGAATCGCTGGCGTGAACGGGCGCTGACGGTCGATGTCGAGCGCGAACTGGCGCGGGTCGAGCGCGCCGGAGGCGGATTCATGACGCCCGCGGATCCGCGCTGGCCGGTCCAGCTTTCCTGCCTGGGAGAGGAGGAACCGCTTGGCCTGTGGTTCCTGGGTCGCCTGAGCGATTCGTCGCAGTCCGAGGGGCACGTCTCGATCGTTGGGGCGCGCGCCTCCACGTCGGCCGGGGGCAGGTGCGCGCGAAACATGGCCTACCACCTCGCGCGCTCGGGGTACGCGATCGTCTCTGGCGGGGCCATCGGCATTGACATTGAGGCGCACCGGGGGGCGCTGGCTGGCGGCGGG
>NZ_ALIY01000173.1:0-3024 GCF_000283035.1 Actinomyces sp. ICM58 | reverse complement strand
GCGCACGGGTCAGCGCCCCGCGTCGTCGAAGGTGCGAGGCGCCGCGAGGCCCTCGTCGGGTGGCGGCAGACGCCCCCCGGTCAACCTGTGGCCGAGGCGCATCATCACGGGCCTGGGCCTGCTCCTCATCATTGCCCTCATCGTGTGGGGTATCGTCGCGCTCGTGCGTGCCGTCATCGGCGCCATCAGCCCCGACCCCGCGCCGCAGTCCAGCCCGCAGTCCGTCCAATCCGGCGCGGTTGACGCCTCGGGCTACACGCTCAAGGGCGGCCAGGAGGCCACCGCAGACGGCCTGCTCACGAACGGCACCCAGATCGATATCCCCGCCTGCCTCGAGCGCGACATCAGGGTGAGCGCCAAGGCGTCCGAGGCCTCGTCGGGCTCCGCGATGCCCGTGACCCTGACCCTCGAGAACCGCGGCGCGGTGGCCTGTTCGACATCCCTGGCGAATTTCTCCCTGCAGGTCAGTACGGGCGACCAGCTGGTGTACAACTCCGCGCGGTGCGAGCAGGATCAACAGTCCTCCACGACGCTGTTGCTGCGCCCAAACGGCACGTGGACGGGATCGTTGAGCTGGGATGGCTACGTGTACACGGACGGGTGTACGCCGCCCGCGGGTGGGGCCAGCGCAGCCGCGGCGGGAACCTACAAGGTGGTCGTCACCATGGGTGGGCGCGAGGTCGGCTCGACGGTCGTTGGCGTGACGCCCGCTCCCGTGCCCCAGTCGGGCGCGCAGTCCGGCGCCCAGTCCGGCGCCCAATCGGGGGCGCAGCCGGGCGAGCGGCGTTCACGCTAGCGAGGCCGGGGCTCCCGTTCCGGTGCCTGGGCCTCGCGTTACCAGCCGACGACCCCCGCGCCGACCGCCTGCGCCTGGTGGGCCAGGTTTTCGGCGATGAGCTGGGCGCGGTAGTGGCCGACGCCGTCGATGACCTCGATGTCCTCGATCGACGCTTCGCGCAGCTGCGTGAGGGTGGAAAAGTGCGCGGAGACGGCCTTGATGGCGTTCCAGGACAGGTGGGGGACCAGGGAGAGGGCGCGCACGCCCCGGGGCGTGATTTCGCGGTCCAGGTCCGCGACCTCGTACACGTCCAGGCCGAGGATGTTCGCGATGGCGGTCAGGTCCACGATCCGCTCGGAGCCCAGCGAGGACAGTTCGGCCTCGACGCGTGCGACGTCCTCGGGGTCGTGGATGTAGTCGCGCATGACGAGGGCGCGTTCGGAGGCAGAGCCGCGCACCAGGTCCTCGACTTGCAGGGCGAGCAGGCGCCCCTCGGAGCCGAGCTCCTCCAGGTATTCGGTGATTTCGGAGGTGATGCGCCGGATCATCTCCATGCGCTGCATGACGGTGGCGACGTCGCGCACGGTCGCGCTGTCGCGCATTTCGAGGATGGTGAGGGTCTGGAGGACCTCGTCGAGGCGCTGACTGTAGCGGTCCAGGGTGTCCACGGCCAGGTTGGCGCGCGACAGGAGGGCCTCGGGTTCTTCGACGAGGCGGTGTTCGGTTCCCACGTAGATGGAGATCATGCGCATGGACGCGGAGAGCGACAGGACGGGCAGGTGCGTCTGGCGCGCGGTTCGTTGGGCGGTGCGGTGACGCATGCCGGATTCGTCGGTGGGGATCGTGGGGTCGGGGAAGAGCTGGACGTTTGCCTTACGGATGCGCCACAGGTCGGGGTCGATGATGACGGCGCCGTCCATCTTGCAGAGCTCGCGCAGGCGTGCGGCCGTGAAGGCGATGTCGAGGTCGAAGCCGCCCGAGCACATGGCCTGCACTTCGGGCGTGTAGCCGAGGACGATGAGCGCGCCCGTGTGGGAGCGCTGGATTCGTTCCAGTCCCTCGCGTAGAGGCGTGCCGGGCGCGACTGCGCGCAGTGCTTCTCGAAGGATCGCTGCGTCGGACGTCAATGTGCTTCCCTCCCAATCGAGTAGGTTCGGTCTCTATTATTGCGAGTCCGTGGGGAATGCGACGCGAATCGCCGTCGCCAAATCAGAGACAGTGAACACGGTGATGCCCTCGACGCCGGCGAGGTCTTCGCTGCCCTGGGCTGGGACGATGGCGCTGGCGAAGCCCAGGCGGGCGGCTTCGGCGAGGCGGCGCTGGGTGCCCGTGCAGGCCCGGACCTCGCCGGTGAGGGAGATTTCCCCGACCGCGACGAGGTCGGGGCGCGGGGGAGTGCCCTTCAGGGAGGACACGATGGAGATGGCCATCGCCAGGTCGATGGCGGGTTCGACGGTGCGCGCCCCGCCCACGGTGGACACGTAGACGTCTGCGCCCGACGTGTCCGCGCCGATGCGGGCCTGGAGGACCGCCAGGATCATGGCGACGCGCGCGTGGTCGACGCCCGACGTGGTGCGCCGGGGGGAGCCCCCGGAGGAGGGGGCGACGAGGGACTGGATTTCGGTGGGCAGCGGGCGCCTGCCCTCGAGGGAGACCGCCGCGCAGGTGCCGGGCACGCCGCGCGTCGTGCGCGACAGGAACAGGCCCGACGGATCGGCCAGGCCGTAGATCCCCGAGTCCGTCAGCTCGAAGCAGCCGACCTCGTCGGTGGGGCCGTAGCGGTTTTTCACCGCGCGCAGCAGGCGCAGCCGCGAGTGGCGGTCGCCCTCGAACTGGCAGACGACGTCCACGAGGTGCTCGAGGACGCGCGGGCCCGCGATGCCCCCGTCCTTGGTGACGTGGCCGACCAGGAGGGTCGGCAGGTCGGATTCCTTGGCGACCCGGATGAGGGAAGCGGCGACCGCGCGCACCTGGGCGACGCCGCCCGCCCCGCCCTCGACCTGGGTGGAGGAGATCGTCTGCACCGAGTCGACGATTAGGAGGGAGGGACAAGCCTGCTGGACGTGCCCGAGGACGACGCCGAGCTCCGTCTCATCCGCGATCAACAGGTTCGGCTCCAACGCGCCGATGCGTTCCGCGCGCCCGCGCACCTGCGCCGCCGACTCCTCGCCCGTCACGTACAGGACGGGTCCGCGCCCACCGGCCGCCGCCGTGCGCGCCGCCTTCGCGGCCACGTCCAGCAGGAG
>NZ_ALIY01000172.1:0-7268 GCF_000283035.1 Actinomyces sp. ICM58 | reverse complement strand
CTCCACCGCGGGCGGCTGCGGCTGCGGTGACGGCGCCCCCTCTGCGGGCAAGGTCCACGCGGGCGGCGCCGGCGTCATCCACCGCCCCGGCGCAGACGAGCTCGTCATCCACTCCATCCCCCGCGTCGTGCGACACGCGGTCCTCTTCGCCGCCGTCGACAACCTGCCCGTCGGCGAAAACCTCCAGATCTGTGCGCCCCACCAGCCCGAGCCGCTGTTCGCGCACCTGCAGGACTCGACGCAGCACTACCGTGTCGAGACTCTGGAGGCCGGCCCCGTCGACTGGCGCTACCGCATCACGCGCCTCGCCTGAGCGCCCCTCCACGCACGAGGCCGTGGCCGCCCCCGCCATCTCCGGTGGGCCTGCCACGGCCTCGTCATATGCGAACGAAGACAGCGGGCTTGAGGGCGCGAGCGCGCGCCTCGTCGTGCGCGCGACGACCGCGGCGTACCGACGCCTCGCGACCGAGTGCTGACGTGCCTGTGCGCGTGCTTTTTCGGGCGTCCATTCGCGTGCCTGCGAGCGCGCGAGCCGGTACCGTTGAGACATGAGCTTCTTTGACATGACTTCTGACGCCGACGGTGAGGACGACATGGACCGCGTCGAGACCGACGTGGTCGTGGACTGCGACATCGAGGCCGCGTGGGCGCTCGTGTCGGAGCCGGGCTGGTGGGTCAACGACGGCCCCCTGGGCGACCACGAAGTAAGCCTCGGGGACGATGGCCTCTACCGCGTGAGCGACCCGGACGCCGGCGACTGGCTGATCGAGAAGGCCGACGAGGACCCCATGGACGTCGTCGCCTTCCGCTGGTACCCGCTCGCCGACGACGAGCTGCCCGACGAGTACGCGACCCGCGTCGAGGTCTCCCTCTCCGAGGAGCGCGGCGGCGTCGCCATCCACGTCGAGGAGTCCGGCCTGGCATCCGTCTCCGACGACGAGGCCGAGGCCCGCCAGGCGTATGAGGACGCGATCGGCATGTGGGAGCAGGTCCTGGTCGCGGCCAAGAACTACCTCGAGGGCCGCTGAACTTCTGAGCCCCCGTGCCGGCATCTGCTGATGTCGTTGAGGTTTCGCCGTTTCGGTATCCGCTGGCATTGTTGATGTTCCGTCGTTTTGGCCTTTGCGGGTGGCGTTGATGTTCCGTCGTCGCAGCATTTCGCCGGCGAATGACTCGTAGTGAGCGCGTTGCCAGACTGTGCACCCCCCGCAGTCTCACGGCTGCGGGGGTTGTTTGTTGGTGTGGCGGTGTGCTGGGCGGCGGTGTGTGGGGGTGGCCTGGTTGTTCGTGGTGTGCGGCCGCTGGCGGATCGGCCGGTGGCGGCTTTGCGCATGTGTTCTGTCGGATACGCGCAGGTGCCCTGCGTTCCCATAAGTCGCATGCAATTCCCTCGTGGGCGTTTCAGAGTGCGACATTAGATCGTTGGAATTCCAAGGTTTCTGAGGTGTGTGAAGGGAAGCCGCCGGGGGAATTGCATGCGAGATTCTTGAGGGTGGGTGTCGTGCACCCTATATGTAGGCAGTGCACCCGATATGTAGGCAATGCACCCGATATGTAGGCAATGCACCCGTTCTGATCGGGTGCAGCGCCACGTAAGAGGTGCAGCGCCACGTAACGGGTGCAGTGCCCTGTTATGGATGTGGTGCCCTGTGTGGTTGCGACGCGCGCCGCGGTTGGGCTTGTGAGTGGGAGTGTTGCGCTAGATGCGGAGCGTTGCGCTGGCGAGTAAGTAATGCAATGTCTGTCCAAGTAGTGCGTCGCAGTGGTGGGTGGTGCACTGCCTGGCTAACTAGTGCATTACATGCGCAAGTGATGCAACGGCTCCCGGTGTGCGCCTACTGTGCTGCGAGCCCCGTGCCTTCGCGCTCCGCCGCGGCTACTCCGCGTGCTCGGCCTCTCGCGCCGCCTCGCGGGCTGCCTTCTTGGCGCGGGCGTGCGCCTCGACCTCTTCGGGGGTGAGGGGGCCCTGCGTGGAGCCCTCGCCGCCGTCGGCTCGCTGCCAGGCGATGGCAAGGCTGTCGCGCGCGCCGAATCGCGCCAGGTGAATGCCCGCGACATGCTCGAGGTGAGCAGCGCGCTCGGGGGTCGTGCGCAGCTCAAGCCGAAGATCCGACGGTGACGCGATCACGTCGAAGCGCCCCAGCACCGGCCCCTCGCGGTCGAACAGCAGGTAGCCGCTGACCGTTTCCTCGTCCCACGCGCCCGTGATCTTGTGCGCCATGTGGCTGACGAGCTGCTTGCCGTAACGCGCCGCGCGCTGCGTGGGCACGCTCGCCGTGGAGGCCAGAGGGAACGAGGCCTGGGCGGGGGTGTGCGACGTGGCCGCCCCCGGCGAGCTGGCAGGGAACGAGGCCTGGGTGGGCGCAGCTGTGGTGGTCTCGTCGGCGTGGGGTGTGAGTGTGGAGCTGCCTGGGCCGCTGGGAGCGGCTGGGGTCTCGTCCGAGTGGTGAGGGGCGGAGGTTGCATCAAAGTTCATAAGGCTAACCTAACTCCGTTGCGTGCTGCGTGCCGTGCGACACCTGAATTCGGACGTGGGCGGGCTATTGCGGTAGCGTTGGAGGGTCAAGCGCGCTCCGTGCGCGCGCAAAGACCGCGCAAAGCACCGCCCGCGGGCGGCAACCAGCGGAAAGGAAAACGAATGAGCAGCGAGCCAGTCGTGCACGACGAGCCCCGTCAGGAGGGCGGCGAAAAGCTTCAGCGAAACCTGAAGAATCGCCATATTCAGCTGATCGCCATCGGCGGTGCGATCGGCACGGGCCTGTTCATGGGTTCAGGCAAGACGATCTCCGTCGCGGGCCCCTCGATCCTGCTGGTCTACATGATCATCGGCGCGGTCCTGTTCCTGTTCATGCGCACGCTCGGCGAGCTGCTGCTCTCCGATCGCAAGTACGCGACCTTCGCGGACATCGCGCGCGACCTGATCGGCCCGTGGGCGGGCTTCGTGACGGGGTGGACGTACTGGGCGTGCTGGGTCGTCACCGGCGTCGCGGACATGATCGCGATCACCGGCTATACGCACTTCTGGTGGCCGAGCCTGCCTGCGTGGATCCCCATCACCGCCACGACCCTGCTGCTCTTCGCCCTCAACGCGATGACGGTCAAGGCCTTCGGTGAGACGGAGTTTTGGTTCGCGCTCGTCAAGATCATCGCGATCATCGCCCTGGTCATCGTCGGTTTCGGTATGGTCGCCATGGGCACGATCGACGAGGAGGGGACCGCCGCCGCCGTCTCGAACCTGTGGAGCCACGGCGGCTTCTTCCCCAATGGATTCACCGGCTTCCTGGGTGGCTTCCAGATCGCGCTCTTCGCCTTCATCGGCATCGAAATGGTCGGCACGACGGTCGCGGAAACCGACGACCCGGACACCACTCTCCCCAAGGCCGTCAACTCCATTCCCGTGCGCATCATGCTCTTCTACGTGGCGGCCCTTGCGGCCATCATGATGGTGACCCCCTGGGACCAGGTGAGCCCCGAGCGCTCGCCTTTCGTCACGATGTTCTCCCTGACTGGCCTGGGCGCGGCGGCCACGATCGTCAACCTGGTCGTGCTCTCCTCGGCAGCGTCCAGCGCGAACTCGGGCATCTACTCCACCTCGCGAATGCTCTACGGCCTGGCCCGCCAGGAGCAGGCGCCCAGCATCTTCGCGCGCCTCTCGAAGCATCACGTGCCCCTCAACGCCCTGTTCTTGTCATGCGTGTGCCTGCTGACGGCTATCATCATCATGGCGACGGGCGGCTCGATCTCCGCGGCCTTTACGCTGGTGACCTCGGTCTCGGCCACCCTCTTCATGGGCGTGTGGGTCGTCATCGTCGTGTCCTACCTGGTGTACCTGCGTAAGCGCCCCCACCTGCACAAGGAATCGCACTTCAAGTCGCCCGGCGGTGCCGTCGGCGCGTGGGTGGTCCTGGCGTTCATGGGGGCCATGGGCGTCATCCTGGCGATGTGGGACGATACCCGCCCCGGCCTCGTCTATTCCCTGGTGTGGATCGCGTTCATCGTGGGCGCGGCCTTCGCGAACCGCCACTTCCTGCTGCGTCGCGCGGCGCGCGGAGTCCTGGGCGATGGGGGGACGGGCGAGGGGCCCCATCAGGGCCCTCACCTGCACGAGTAGCGCGATGAATACTAAGTGACTATGCTCACTAGCGTGCCACGGGAGCTCGACGCGAGCTGAGAGGGGACCACCCCCGACCGTAGAACCTGATCCGGATCATACCGGCGTAGGAAGGCTCTTCCCTCGTGGCCGCCGTGCAACACGAAGGGAGTATTCTCGCATGGCTACCACCGCTCGGTCCCTCAGTTGGAGGGTCATCGACATCGTCACCGCCGCCGTCCTGGGCGTCGCGTGCGGCCTTATTTTTGCTGTTTGGAACCAGGTGGGTAATGCCGCTTTGGAGGGCCTCAAGGCCATAACC
Source organism: Actinomyces sp. ICM58 (assembly GCF_000283035.1). NCBI lineage: Bacteria > Bacillati > Actinomycetota > Actinomycetes > Actinomycetales > Actinomycetaceae > Actinomyces > Actinomyces sp. ICM58. Next base: position 2,856 of record NZ_ALIY01000172.1, on the reverse strand, counting down.
CCCGGCCTGGACGGACTTGCGACGGGCATCTGGCTGCTGGGCGGCACGCTCGGCGGCTACGTCATTCGCAAGCCGGGTGCTGCGCTCTTCGTGGAGCTGGTGGCCGCGACCGTTTCCATGGGTCTGGGTTCGCAGTGGGCGGTCGAGACACTGTATTCGGGCCTCGCGCAGGGCATCGGCGCCGAGATCGTTTTCGCGCTTCTCGCCTACCGCCGCTTCAACGTGTGGGTTGTCGCCGCTGCCGGCGCGCTGTCCTTCGCCTGCGAGTGGACCCTCGAACTCTTCCTCTACGGCCACCTCGAAAAGGGTGTGCTCTACAACGCCATCTATTTGGCGTGCGGCGCGCTCTCGGGCATCGTTCTGGCTGGCGTCCTCGCGTGGGCGCTGACGAACGCGCTGGCGAAGACGGGCGCGTTGGACCGCTTCGCCTCGGGACGCGGAGCGCGTGAGCTTGTCTGATTCCCGCTCCATGAACGAGGCCTCCTCCGCCTCCCCCCGCCCCGTCTCCTCCCCGGATGGCCGGGCGCCGCTGGGTGAGGGGGCGGGCGCGCGCGTTCGCGCGCGCGAATGGGGATGGCGTCACGCTGGGCGCAAGAACGCCGCGCTGTCGGGCGTTGATCTCGATATCGCGCCGGGTGAGCGCGTGCTGGTGCTCGGGCCGTCCGGGTCGGGCAAGTCGACGCTCATGGGCGGCCTGGCGGGCCTGCTGGGTGGCGCCGAGGAGGGCGAGGCCACCGGCACGCTCACCGTTGACGGCGTTGCCCCGGCGCAGGCGAGGGGCCGCGTGGGCCTCCTCATGCAGGACCCCGAGGCCCAGGTGGTCCTGGCCCGCGTGGGTGACGACGTGGCCTTCGGCATGGAGAACCTGGGGGTTCCCCGCGAGGAGATATGGCCTCGCGTGGAGGAGTCCCTGAGCGCGGTGGGCCTGGACGCACCCCTTGATCATTCGACGACGGAGCTGTCGGGCGGGCAGAAGCAGCGCCTGGCGCTCGCGTCGATTCTCGCGATGGGCCCGGGCCTGCTGCTCCTGGACGAGCCGACCGCGAACCTGGATCCGAGCGGCATCGCCGAGGTGCGCGCCGCCGTCGAGGCCGTCGTGGAACGCACGGGCGCGACGGTGGTGGTCGTCGAGCATCGCGTGGACGTGTGGGCGCCCCTCGTGGACCGCGTCATCGTGGTGGCCGACGGTCGCATCGCTGCCGACGGCCCCCTCGACGAGGTCCTCGCACAGCAGGGCGACGCCCTGCGCGAGCGCGGCATCTGGCTTCCCGGCGACGACATCGCCGCCGAGGTTGGCCCCGCGCCCGAGGCCGCCCCGGCCTCGTCCGAGGATGCCCCCATCGCCCGCGTCACCGACCTGACGATCGGCTACGACAAGGCCTCCCCCGTGCGGTCCGGCATCGACCTGACGCTCGAGCGCGGCGTGTCCACCTGCATCGTTGGCGCTAACGGCGCCGGAAAGTCGACCTTCGCGCTGACGTTGGCGGGCCTCCTGCCGCCCCTGGAGGGCACGGTCGAGGTCGAGACCTCCGACGGCACGGCAGGCGACCCCCACGAGTGGAGCAGCAAGCAGCTCCTGGGCCGCATGTCCATGGTCTTCCAGGAGCCCGAGTACCAGTTCCTGGCCTCCACCGTCGCCGAGGAACTCGCCATCGGCCCGCGCGCCGCCGGCATGAGCGAGGAGGAGATCGCCCCCCTCGTCGAGGAACACATGGAGGCCCTGGGCCTCACTAAGCTCGCTCGCGCCAACCCCATGACGCTGTCGGGCGGTGAGAAGCGCCGCCTGTCGGTGGCGACCGCGCTCATCAGCGCCCCCGAGCTGCTCATCCTCGACGAGCCGACCTTCGGGCAGGACCGCGGCACGTGGCTGGGCCTCGTGCGCCTGCTGCGCTCCGCCCTCGCGCGCGGCGTCACCCTGGTGTCGATCACGCACGACCCCGCGTTCGTGGCCGCGATGGGCCAGCGCGTCGTCGACCTGGGGTTGGTTGGGATCCGAGGCGGGGGAGAGTCGCGCGGTTGCGCCGAGTCCGCGCTCGCCTCCCCACGTGACGAGGCCGACTCTGGTTGCGCGTCCCGCACGAGTGTCGGGTCGGAATCTGGCGATAGCGCGGACGCGACGATAATCGGCGATGCGATGGGTGCTGACGCGCCTGCGGGCGAGGTGCCTGCCAGTGCGGCGACTGCGGGTGCCGCACGGATGTGTGCGCCCACCTCCGCCCGAGCGCCCCGGCGTGGCCTCCTGGCCCGCACCAACCCCGTCGCCCGCGTGCTCGCCCTCCTGGTGGCGACCACGCCGCTGCTCATCACCATCGACCCCGTGAGCGCGGGCGTGGCCCTCGCCCTCGAGCTGGCCCTCGTGCCCCTGTCGGGCGTGTCGGCGCGCAGCTTCTTCCTGAAGGCCACGCCGCTGCTGCTGGCCGCGCCCCTCGGCGCCCTCTCGATGCTGCTCTACGCCTCACCCGGCGGGCACGTCTACTGGTCTTTCGGGCCTGCTGCGATCTCCGACCACTCGATGTGGCTGGCCTTGGGCATCGGCTTGCGCATGTGCGCGCTCGTCGTCCCCGCGATCGCCCTGCTCGACCGCATCGACCCGACCGACATGGGCGACGGCCTGGCGCAGATCCTGCACCTGCCCGCCCGGCCGGTCCTGGCCGCGCTCGCGGGCGCGCGCATGACCTCGTTGATGGCCGCCGACTGGAAGGCCCTGGAGCGGGCACGACGCGCCCGAGGCGTGGGCGACGCCTCGCGCATCCGTTCCTTCCTGCGCGGCTCCTTCTCGCTGCTCGTGTTCGCGCTGCGTCGCTCCGGCAAGCTCGCGACCACCATGGAGGCGAGGGGCTTCGGAGCGGCCGGAGC